>JALSQG010000131.1 GCA_026985565.1 Deltaproteobacteria bacterium | reverse complement strand
GGTGGCAGGACCATCTGCAGGATATGACCAAGGAGGAGATCTCCAATGAGTTCAAAAAGGCATTTTTGGCCTACAGGCAGATCCTTGGCGTAAGACCTTGGGCAGTTGCGGCCCCGGGTTGGCAGGTCACAGAGACAAGTTTGCAGTTACAAGACGGCATGGGCCTTCTTTATGCAAGCGATCTTCGTGACGGCCGCCCTTGCCTTTTAAAAGCAGGTAAAAAAGTGTTCAGGACCCTCCAGATACCAACGACAGGTCCATGCGTTGAAGAGCTTTTGGCAATTGGCATAAGGAGGGAAGACGATCTTCTTGATGCCATGAAAGAGGGGTTAAGCGAGGCTGAATTTCCTGTACTTGCCCTTCATGCCGAGGTTGAGGGTGGCCCATACCGGCCCTTTTTCAGAAGGCTCATGACAGCGCTCCTTAAAAGGTACCATAAGGTAGTCACATTGGGTGAGCTTGCCACCACGCTTCTTGATGGGCCTTCGGGCATAGAGGTGTGCGACCTTTCATTCATAGAGCTTCCAGGCCGTGCAGGGCGTGTAGCCTCGGGTTCGTGTGGTGGTGAGCCAAAATAGATGAAGATCGCAATTGTCAGAAGGGAGTGCGGCCTGGGACTTGGTGGTGCGGAAAGGTACTGTGCCAATGTGAGTCTTGGGCTTCTTGGCGCTGGTCATGACGTAACAGTCGTAGCAGATCGTTCCACAGTGACAGATGTTGGTTTTTTTCGGGCACGGGTTTTTGGCAGGGGAAGCATACTTAAGAATCTGTCTTTTTTTTACTCAACGAAAAGGGTTCTTGAAGGGTCAGACTTTGACTGTGTCTATGCCCTTTCAAGGATTGAAGGGGCTGATTTTTTAAGGGTCTCAGACCCTCTTCACAGGGCATGGCTTGAGCTTGGTTATGATAAAAGGATGCTTCCTTTCAAACTTAGAAGGCTTCTTCCAAGGCATATGTCCATCCTTTATCAGGAAAGGCGGGCCATAGATAGTGCACGATTTCTTGTTACAAATTCCAATTTAGTTAAGAAACAGCTTTCTAATCACTACGGGGTATCAAAAGAGCGCATTTTCATCATATATAACGGTGTTGATCTTGATAGGTTTAGACCTTTAACCAGTGATGAAAGGGCAAGGGCAAGGGCGGCCCTTGGCATTGCTGATGGTGAGTGTGCGATAATTTTTGCCGGTTCAGATTTCAGAAGGAAGGGACTTTTTTGCCTGATGAAGGCCCTTTCTTCCTTGAAACATGCCCATCGGTTCAGATTGCTTTTGCTTGGACTTAGGCCGAGAAAAGAGATCCTTAAGGTAGCAAAGAGGTTTAAGCTATTAAATAGGCTTTTGTTTCTCGGTTACAGGAGCGATGCAGAAAGATATTATCAGGCAGGTGACATCCTTTGCCTTCCAACCCTATACGATCCCTTTGCAAACGTATGCCTTGAGGCCATGGCCTGTGGTATTCCTGTTATCACAACCTATACCAACGGGGCAAGTGAGATAACCGGCAGGCTTGGAAAATGGTCTGTTGTTCCGGCAAACGATGCAATCGCCATTAAAAAGGCCTTATCAGCCTTTTTTGAAATGGATGGATCTGAACAAAGGCTTCTTGGGAAAAAGGCAGCCGGTGTGGCCCGGGCATTTTCCTGGAAGAGGCACATTGAGCAACTTTTAAGACTATTTAGATTGGATGATATTAAAGCTACTAAATGATGGAAATTGTTTTTACAACGATACGGGACAGTTTAGTTTCGTGAGCCCGTAACAGCTTGCAATCAGATTCAAGTTTACTTTTTGGGGTTGTGAATAAATTTTTCAATAAGCCCTTAAAGTAGTATTAAATCGCCACTTCAAGGGCTCTTATCCAATATTACTCAATAGCTGAATCGGATTAGATTATAACTCAATGCGCGCTGGCCTTCATCAAAGACTTCTAAAAATATATGGTGTGTATCCTGAAGAGTTAATTTGACAGAGTAATATCTGCTCTGGTTATGGCCAGGTCCGTGATATTGAGAACTGCCAAAAGAACTTCCTCCATACCAATTTATAAAAGGAGCAGAAAAGGTGGTTGCTCCAAGGGAAAAATTACCGCTAAATGTCAACCAGGCTGGTCTAGAGGAATAACGACTCTTGTTATCAAAAATTTTCCTACTTTCATGTAGCCCGGTATAGGCCCTGCATCTATAGTAATACCACGCAC
>JALSQG010000130.1 GCA_026985565.1 Deltaproteobacteria bacterium | reverse complement strand
AAAAATAAAAAACTCTTTTTCATAGAAAACCTCCTGATTCTTTTTCTATGCTTATTTTTTATAAAAAATGGAAGGCTTATCAAGCCATTTTTTTTACCGTCTTTCAAAGATTACCACGCTTCTTGGCCTTACAACATAGGTTGATCCAACCTCTTTCTGGTCTGTCGGATCCATAATATCGTCAGGTGGCCTGTTGAAGGTGTCAACTGCAAGGTGCCAACGGCCCCATGAGATAGGAGGAAGCTCCACCTCCACATGCTCCCTGTCATCCATGTTGATCAGCACATGAAAGTCTTCTTCATTGGCGCCTGAGCCTGACATGGTAAAGCCGAGGAATCTACAATCGGGATTGTTCCATTCTGGCTGAAAAAGCTTCTTGCCATGCCACATGATATCTGGAAATTCATGTCCGGGAAGCCTTTTCCCAGTAAGGAAATGTTTTCTCATGAGACTCTTGTGGCGTTTTCTAAAGGCAATCATCTTTTTGGTAAATCTGAACATGTCATGATTTTTCTTAACGAGGCGCCAATCAAACCAGCTTATCTCATTGTCTTGGCACCAGGCATTGTTGTTGCCCTTCTGGGTCCTGAGCACTTCATCTCCGGAAAGTATCATGGGCACACCGACGGAAACGAGCAGGGTGGCCATGAAGTTTTTGGCCTGCCTGTGTCTGATGGATAAGATCCTTTTATCTCGACTCTCTCCTTCAGTGCCGTAGTTACAGCTGAAATTTTCATCTATTCCGTCCCTGTTTTCCTCTCCGTTCGCCTCGTTGTGCTTTCGCTCATAACTCACAAGATCCATCAGGGTAAAGCCATCGTGGCAGGTCACAAAATTTATGGAGTTGAAGGGGGCCCTGCCTGATGGGGCATAAAGATCCGAGCTGCCACTTATTCTTGTTGCCATCTCACCAACAAGGCCCTTATCTCCCCTGATGAAACGCCGAACAGTGTCTCTATACATGCCGTTCCATTCCTGCCACCTGTAACCTGGGAAACCGCCCACCTGGTAAAGCCCGCCTGCATCCCATGCCTCTGCAATTAGATGCGCCTTGGATATGGCCCTTGAAAACTCAAGGCTCCAAATAACCGGTGCATGGTGCATTGGATTGCCATCTTCACCCCTTGCCAGAACGCTTGCAAGATCGAAGCGAAAGCCGTCTATCTTGAAATATCTCACCCAGTATTCAAGGCACTCTATGATAAAGAAGACCACCTGCGGATGGTTGCAGTTTACCGTGTTGCCGCATCCAGTGAAGTCTCTGTATTTGCGCCTGTCTTCCGGGTCCAGATGATAGAATTCCCGGTTTGAAAGCCCCTTGAAGTTTATTATCGGGCCATCTTCTCCTCCTTCTGCCGTGTGATTAAAAACCACATCCAGGATGACGCCTATTCCCTCCCGGTGAAGCGCCTTTATCAAGTCACGAAATTCGTTTATGCAATCTGGCCTAAGAGGATTTATCAAATACCGTGGATGGATGGAAAAGAAGCTGTGGGGACTGTATCCCCAGTAGTTTTTGAGTCCGAGCCTCCTTACACCGGCTGGCACGTCCTGCTCGTCAAAGGCCATGATGGGAAGAAATTCTACATGGGTTATGCCAAGGGACTTGAGGTATGGAATCTTGTCCTGAATGGCCCTGAAGGTTCCCGGACTTACAACCATGGAGGAAGGATGCCTTGTAAAGCCTCTTACGTGCATCTCATATATAATTGCCTCCTGGGGCGGGTAATCCACCATTTCCACGCCTTCCCAGTCATAATCATCAAGGCACTCGGGAATGATGGCCCTTATGGGTTGTGCAAGCACATTTTTTTTTGCCTCTTCCCTGTGCCAGAAACCGTCAAAGATCACCCTGGCCCAAGGATCCAGAAGCTGCCTCCTCGGGTTGAACCTGAACCCCGACACCTTTGTATCATCAGGTCCATCTGCCCGCCAACTGTAGGCCATGCCTGGCCTGACTCCTTCAACAAAGACGTTCCAGAAGAAAAAATCCCTGTTCTCCTGTGGATCAAGCTCTATGACTTCAATAGGATTGAGCGATTCAGGCCCTTCATAAAGGATTAGCTCAACCTTGCTGGCATGCCTGGAAAATATGCAAAAATTTGCTCCGTTTTTGTAACAGATGGCGCCAAGGGGATATCTCTCCCCCTTTTTTACGGTTAAAGGGTTTTTCCTCATGTGTCTTTATCATGCAAAATAAAA
>JALSQG010000129.1 GCA_026985565.1 Deltaproteobacteria bacterium | reverse complement strand
TTTCCCTATGACGTACATGACCATCCGGAAGATGTGATCAATGCCTTTCGTGATATAATCGTTCGGGCACAGGGGATAAGGAGGGCAGGGGCGGCTGCCATTGACCTTGCATATGTGGCATGCGGCAGGTTCGATGCCTTCTGGGAGAAAAAGCTTAAACCATGGGATACGGCTGCAGGGATGCTTCTTGTGGAAGAGGCAGGAGGCCTGGTTACTGATTTTAAAGGAGGTGCCTATAATCCTTTCGTGCCCGAGATAGTTGCCTCAAATGGGAAGGTTCATAATGATATGGTCCGCATACTTAGGGGGTACTCATGCCAGCCTACAAATACATAACCTGCCCCAGGTGCGGTGCACGGATTCGCATCTACAGGAACCCCGTGCCCACCGTGGATATAATAATAGAGCTTGGTGCAGACAGGCATATAGTCCTTATTAAAAGACGAAATCCACCCCACGGCCTTGCCATTCCGGGGGGCTTTGTTGACTATGGTGAAAGGGTGGAGGATGCGGCGGTACGGGAAGCCAAAGAGGAAACAGGCTTAGACGTAAGGCTTAGGTATCTTCTTGGCGTCTATTCTGACCCAAGGCGCGATCCCAGGCTTCATACCATAAGCACGGTTTTCGTGGCCTCGGCAAAAGGTAGTCCAATGGCCGGAGACGATGCCAAGGAAGTCGTGGTGGTTCAGCCTGAAACGCTGAGGGAACCCCTTTGCTTCGATCATGAAAGAATTTTGAAGGATTATCTTAAAAGAAGAGACGACAAGAAGGATTAATTCGCTTGCTCTTTTACCACCAGTTTATTGCCACCTGACTTTTTGGCAGAATAGAGGGCCTCATCTGCCTGCAAAAAGAGCCTTTTCCCTGCATCTTCAGGACATTCCTTGTGGTCTTCAAGGCGCGCAAGGCCCATACTTATGCTGACCTTGTTTTCAAGATTTTCCAGAAAGTTGCTTCTTATACGTTCTGCTATGGCAACAGCCTGTTCTTCCTTGGCATAGGGGATCAGGACGGCAAATTCATCGCCACCAAACCTGAAGAGCATATCAACGTGGTCTCTTGTAGAGTTTCTCAAGGTATCAGCAAGGGTAACAAGAACCCTGTCTCCCTCCTGATGGCCCTTTAGATCATTCACCTTTTTGAACTTGTCCACGTCAACCAGGAGGAGATACAGGGGATATTTCTGACGTCGCGCCCTAATTACTTCCTCTTTCAGTTTATGGTCGAAATAGCGCCGGTTGTAAAGGTTTGTAAGGCCGTCTCGCACTGAAAGCTGCTTAAGCGTATGCCTTAGCTGTCTTTCCTTTATTAGCCGTTGAAGTTTTGCCTCTATCTCATCAAGGGTAAATGGCTTCTGGACAAAGTCGCTGGCGCCCGCCTTTATCACATCCGTGTAGGTGAAATTTTTGGTATATCCTGTCATGACTATCACATCTGTGTCAGGCCATGACTCCTTCACCTTTTTTAGCAGTTCAAGGCCATCAACCCTTGGCATGATGAGATCTGTAACGATTATGGTAAAGGGCGATTTTTCTAAAAGATCTATTGCCTCCTGCCCATCTGCAGCAGTTTTGCACTTGAACCCCTTTCTTTTCAAGAACTGGTTTAGGAGATCAACGATGGATGGATCATCATCCACGATGAGGATCTTTTGATCTTCAACCGGCAGTTTTACAAAAGGTAGATCTGATAATACGTTTTCCATATGTCTTAAAAAAGATCAGATTTTGATAATTCGCTGCAATTACATAATATTTAATTTTAAAAAAAACAACAAACTTTTGAAAAATATTCAAGAGGGCGAAAAATCAAATCCTTATAACCTTTGACGCAAGTTGCATGGATGTAACAATGTCAAGCATATTTGTTGTCTGCCCCACTATTTTTTCGTCCATCAAATTGAAATATTCAAGGCAGGTGCCACAAACCAATATGTCAACCCCTGAGTTCTCAAGTGTTGTAAGCTCCTGTATCACAGGTGAGTCCTTTATGGAAAGCTTAACTCCTGCATTCACAAGCACTATGCGCCAAAGATCCTCGCCCATCTCCTTCAATGTAGCAATGAAATTCTTCATGAGAGCTCGCCCAAGCTCATCGTTTCCGTAACCAAAGACATCCGTAGGGATGAATATCAAGATCTTCTGGTGTATTTCATCGGTATCTTTTGTCTCCTCGTGTGACATCTCACAGGTAGGCGGTGCACCTGTAATAGAAAATACGTTTTCACCACGTTCTTTTACTTTCACCGTCCAGCCTTGGCTCTTTAGAAAACGGGTAACATTTTCCTTTGAGGCCTTGTTGTCAACGAATACCTCAACGATCTCATCTGGATGTTCTTCAATCAGATCCTTTGTTGCAAGAACCGGTTGGGGACATGACATGCCTTTACAGTCGATTTTTTTCATACTTTACCCCTTTGTTCACTAAAAGATTGCCGAAAAGACAAAAGACTAATTATACTCGTTTGTAAGTTCCATAGCTACTGGGATTTGGGCATAAATAGTTGTCTTGCTGAGTAATTATAATCCTTATTCATTATAGATTGTTTTAAAAAGTCATGAAAAAAAGGGGACTCTTTTTCATTCTTATTGCAGCTTTTGTAACTGCCACATTTTTTACTGGGTATCACCTGATGGGAAGGTGGCAGCGCGGATCATCTGTTGTCACCAATCTCCCAAGCCTTACTCTTTGGGATATAAACTATGTGAAAAACGTTCGTGGCAGGCCTGTTTGGTCCCTTAAGGTGGATTCTGCCACAAAAGACGAATCTACAGGTGTGCTGAAGGCAGATGTGATAAATCTCATCATATTTAATAATGGAAAGCCTGCGATTCATCTTAGGGCAGACAAGGGGGATGCAGATGTCAAAAAGGGCCTTTTCCAGGTATGGGGCAGGGTCGAAGTCCAGGATGAAAAGAGCAGATGTATCCTGCATGCAAAAAATGTAGAATTTGACGAAAAGAAAGGAATAGTCTGGTCTGACAAAGATGTTGATCTATCGTGTCAGGATCTAAACCTAAAAGGAAAAGGATTCGTTTTGAATCTTAAAGAAGGAATCCTGCGAGTCAATGGAGGTGTTGTTTCAGTGCTCGACTAAGTTTTTTTAAGGTTGCACCATAAAGAGTTCGTAAAAGATCATGTTTTTTCGCTTAGCCTGGATTGCCCTTACACCCTCCTGGTTTATCAACAACTTGATGGGCCTACAAATGGATCTTTTTGAGGCCGCTAAGCACTGTGATAATGGTGCCAACTGGTTTTAGGAGATACCCCTTTGCAAAGTCATAGGTGATTACCTCTACATACACATCCTTCCACTTCCCTTCAAATTCCATGATTTCCTTGATCTGTCCCTGTTTTAGCCTAATTTTCTTGCGTGATATCCTCTTCCAGCCCCTGTCTTTAAAACCCTCTTCCAGACTGTTTACAATGGCTTCAAAAGAGCCCTTCTTGTCACTGACGAAGTGCTCAAGGTCTATGAAGGAGTATCGTTTCTGAAAGAGCCTGATCTTTGATTTGTCAAATCTTGCCACTGAATCTCCCATAAGCTTAACCTGTTTGAATAGTGGGGAGTACGGGAAGGTGTGTCTCAAGGCGCTTTCTCTGCTCTTGTATCCAAGGAGTCTTGTTGCCCAGGATACCCGTTTTTTTGAAAGCGGGGTAAGATCTCCAATAATCACAAAGCTTACGGTCTCGGCCATGTCTTCAAGGATGTTTGATCTTCCATAACTTGACGTTTTTTCATGGCTCCAGTCAGGTCGAACCAATCTCCTATGAATATGACTGCCATCTAACATCCTCCATCCGGTAGCTTCCATAAAAGAGCGAAAAAGCCTGGTATCCAGTGCAGCCTTGTTCCAAATCACCTGCCTGTCTGTTTTTCTGAATTCATAAAGGGCCTTAGGCCTGTCGATATCTGCGGCAACACGTTGAAACTGAAGCACATGAACGAGTTCGTGCTCAAAGGCCCTGAAAACCCCTTCCAAGGATCCAGCGGAAAAGGTGTTGTTCGTGTGAAAACTTTTGGAACCAAAAAACACAAAAGGACCGCTTGCAAGGGCCACGGAGATGACAGAAGAGCCTGGTGGAAAATGAACCTCTCCTGGGCCATAGGTTATTATGGCGCTTGGGCCCGGGGTTAGAAGGGCAGGGGGTGTCCTGTCTATGAACCATTTAAGAAGCGCAATCTGTCTTTTGGTATATCTGCTCTTTGGAGTGGCAAGAAATCTTATCCCTTTGTAAGTCTCTTGGACAAATGCGTCCTTAGGGGGAAGCACAGCCCCAAACATCTTTAGTTCTTCCAGGCTGTATGGAGAAAAAGTTTGCGTTGCCTGTTTGCCTGAATAGGCCGTTGCCCTTTTTACAGGACTTATTTCAAGTATTCCGGCACAAAATGGGTCATTGGATGCAAATGAAGCACATAGGAGAAAGCCTGAACAGGCCAGAAGAAAAATACAAAGAATCCTTTTACTTACGGTATAAAGCCTTGTCAAAGGTTATCCTCGCTTTTTAATAATTTGATCAACAATAATGCATATTGACAGGAAGTCTCCCTCATGTCCATAATAAAAACATATCCAACCAACATGAAAGGAGGAAGGGTAAATGAGCGTATACAAATTCATAGAGCTTGTAGGCACAAGTGAAAAGTCATGGGAAGATGCTGTGGCCCATGTAGTAGAGACTGCAGGTAAGAGCCTCAAGGATCTCAGGGTGGCAGAGGTAAAGGAGATGGACGTTAAGATAGAGGATGGGAAGGTTGCCCTTTACAGGGTGAAGGTCAGCCTGTCATTCAAGTATCATCAAGGCTGACGCAAGATCCTGTTTAAAGGAAACCGAGGGGCTTTGGCTCAAAATCTGGCAAGACAGAGGCTACGTCTTGGCAGCCAAGATGCCGCAGGAGTACTTCTGCAAGAATATTCCTGAAATCAACGGTGTATGCCAGATACCGTCCAAGGTATAGCTGTTCGGGTTTTAGGCCGGGCCATTCTCCATAGATGCCGCCTTTAACCAAAGCGCCAATGGCCATCCAGGTGGAGGCATTTCCATGATCTGTGCCCCTGCTTGCGTTTTCTCTAACGGTTCGGCCAAATTCCGTCATGGTTAAGGTCAAAACGTCGCCTGATCTGTCACCGAGGTCTTTGTAAAATGCCGTCAGGCCCTTTGATAGTTCTTCTATCCTCGATGCCTGCCTTCCTGCCTGCTGGGAATGAGTGTCCCATCCTCCCGTGTCCACGCATGCAACCTCCAGTCCAAGCCCTGCCTTAATGAGCCTGGCTATAAGTTGAAGTTGCCTTCCGAAGGTGCCGCCCGGATACTCGGCGCCATTTTCTGGAGTGTAAGGAGTGCCTTGAAGCTGTTCCATCAGGTCAAGGTCATCGAGCATGACCAGCCCTGCACTATTTGCCAGCTTTAGATTTGTACTGGTACTGTTTGAAGAATCTGTGAGTATGGATCTGAGCGTTGTTCTAAGCCTCTTCTGAAAAGCTTTGCTTCCAAGTCCAAAGGATGAAAGGTTGTCCATCACAGAAACAGGGGCCTCTCCCTTTAGGGCATGGACCAAGCGGGAGCCAATGCCAACTGCCCTCATTGGCATCCCCAGATCGTTTGTTGAATTAAGGTATCTGTTTAGCCAGCCTGAGTAGAGTTTTTTATCAGAGCCGCTTTCTATGATTATCTCACTGTCGAAATGGGATCTGCTGGCATTTGGATAGTGAACGGCTGGAAAGATTGCCACCTGTCCCTCATTGAAAAGGTTATGCAGGGCCATCATGCGCGGATGAAAACCAAAGAAGCCGTTTAGATCCAGGGCAGAGTTTTCCTTACCCCCGCCTGGAGGTGATATGGCAAGTGTTGGACGGGCCTTGAAGTAGTAATCGTCTCCATAGGGGACACAAAGGTTCAGCCCATCACATCCTCCCCGTTGAAAGATGACCACGAGACTTTTTCCAGTATAAGCCCAGGATGCCTTTCCAAAAAAGGAAAAAGGTTCAACCAGGCCGCCAGTGCCTGCTGCAAGTGAGGAGGAAAGGAGCAATTTCAAAAAACGTCTTCTGTTCATGGCCTTTACTGAAGCTGGTATTCCGGAAAGGAAAGAACCAGGACGAAAAGCTCTCTCAATGCCTGTTCAACCTCCGGGTCATTCATGTCGAAATCCTTTGCCACTGCCTTTTCAAGGAATCCAAGGGCGCTCTTGCGCTCTTTTTCCGTATAGTCACCGGAAAGGGCCACCTCAAGCAGGTAGTCAACCATCTGTTCGGGAGATGAAACGCCTGCCTGCAGGAAAAAGGCCCGTGGATCCAATTTACAGTAACTGTCCTTGTTTTTGTTGAACACGCTCTTTGCAACAAATCTCAATCGTTGTAGGTACTGATCAGAGTTCATCCATTTGGGTCCAGTTTCTGGCCATCCGGTGGGAAGGGGATAGAAGAAAGGCCTCATACCTAATATGTCAAGTGTACGCCTAAGGTGCTTCATTGAGGGAGCGACGCTGAAATTCCTTATAAATCCGGCAACAAACTCCAAAGGAGTCTTTACCTTTCTGTGGAAGTTGAATGGGCTGTTGAACTGCTCAGAGTGAACGAGCATGGAAACCACCTGGCCAATATCACCATCTGTGGAACGAAAGACAGTGGCACAGTGTCTGATAAGTTCTTCATCCGGATCGTCGCTAACGAGATAGGTTGCAAGCTTCTTGCAGATGAAACCCGCTGTATTTGGGTGAGAGGCCAGGATGTCCAACACCTGAAGGCCGTCTTCAATGCCCTGCCCTGCTGGTATCACATGGCCAAGGACCCTCTTCTCGCCATAGTCATGCCGCCTTGCATCAAAGAAGAATTTTCCATCCTTCACTCTCCATCCCGTAAAGCATCTTGCCACCTGTACCACGTCTTCCTGGGTATATCCATTGTCGACTCCAAGGGTGTGGAGTTCCATCAACTCCCTTGCATAGTTCTCATTGGGCTTTTCCTTCCTGTTGGATACATTGTCCAGATAGTAGAGCATTGCCGGGCTCTGGGCACTTATCTTCAAAAGATCCCTGAAATGACCGAGGGCATGTCTTCGGAAAAGGCTGTTTTCCTCAAGCTCATATTCAATGTGATAGTGTCTGGTTATATCTGTATTGAAGTGATTTTCCCAGAACCATGTCATCACTTCCTGAAGCTGACGCTTGCTGTAAACGCTTCTTAGAAGCTGCATATCTATGAGGTCATACTTTTTGACTGGTTTGAAATCACCAAAGTGTTTTTCAAAAAAGGAATCATCCACGGTTTCTGGGTGAAGCTGGGCAGAAAAATAGGGTTCAGGGCCTTTTTCCAATGTTTGGAACAACAGGGTTGGGGTTGCACCAAAGGTCACCCTGTCAAGAAGTTGACGGGCATCAGGAACCCTGTCTTTTGTTGTAACCTGGTATGAGACATCCCTTGTGTTTCCAGATGTATCCAAGGCCCTGATGTGAACTGTAATATCTTTGCACCCGGGCAGGTCTTCATAGGGAAAGGAGACCAACCATTTTCCTTCTGCAAGGTCGAAGAGGGCGTGTCTGGATGGGTTTTTTTTGTCCCCTTTGCTGCACGAAAGGGTAACAATGACATCTTTTACCACAGTTTCATCCTGGATATTGCCAGAAAGGGCAAAGCCATGTCTTTCAACGGGCTGGGCCTCTTTTGGATATGTAAGAGTCAGCGATGGTGGAGAAGAGTCGGAGACCACGGCTACATGCAAGGTTGCCCCGGAGGTGTTGAGGGCCCTGTCGATAGCCGTGGCCTCAAGACGTATGTTCTTACCTTTATACTGTTTTAATAGGGTTTCATCCAAAAAGGCATGCCACTTGCCTCCATCTTCCAAGGAGGCAGGAATCTCACTGATTGTTCCATCTGGATAAAGGATACGAAGGCGGACCTTTCCAAGTTCCTGGTTGTCCGTGACCATTCCGTAGGCGCTAAAACCAGTCTCTGGTACTTTTGCCCCGCTTTCAGGCCTGAGAAAACCAATCCATGGTGGCTCCATGTCCAAGTCGTAGGTCCCGGTTCGGTCTATCTGGAATTCGACCGGCCCGGGCCCGCTTATCCACGGGCTATAATAACGTTTCTTGTCCCCGAATGGCCTTTCCGCCCTTACCACAAATCTTGTCCCTGTCCCAAGCCCCGGCACATCGAATATCACCACACCATTTTCATCAGTGGTGCCGCTTTTAAGCCATTTGAGTTTTTTGTCCTTCTTCAATTTGTAGATAATGAGCTTTTTCCCAGAAAGGGGCTGGTTGGTATTTCTGTCTGTAAGTCTTACCGGAATCTGCCCCACCTGAAACAGGAATGGGCCGGGCCGAACTATGTCTTTGCTATAGACCGTGCCGCCATTGTAGGGTTTGCAGTACAGGCGGAAGACCCTGCCAGTGTCAAGGCCATCCAAATCAAAGACAGCGGTCCCGTTTGAATCCGTTGTCCTTGTCGCCACCCATTTTGTCTTGCCACCACGGAGCAGACGCACTGCAGTAACTTTTAAACCCGAAAGGGGAACCTTTGACAGGCCATTTATCACTGTCACTATGACGGGCCTGTTTCCCACCTTGAATGTGAAGATGCCTTGGGATGAAATTGGTCTTGAATACTTCCATGATCCGTCCAAGGGGCTTTTGGCTGCAAGAAGGTATGTGTTGCCCTTGCCAAGCCCTTCAGGATCGAATCTGATGGTGCCGTTTCCATCCGTTTTGCCAGATGCCCTCCACTTGCCTTTGCCATTTGGCATCAGCTCCTTTAGGGTGACTTTATAATTGGAGAGTATTGAGCCATCTGCACCGCTTATCAAAATAGCCTTTAGCTTTCCCACCCTAAATATGAACTGCCCAGGTGCAGAAATTTGCTCGCTGTAGGAGGTAATGCCGTTAAAAACCTTTGCGTAGAACCGGTAGGTGCGTCCCTGTCCGAGGCCGTCGAGATCGAACTGGACAACGCCCTGCCCGTTTGTGGTTCCGCTTGCCACCCATTTTCCTTTCCCATTTGAAAGCATTTCCTGTGCTGTAATCTTCACGTTGGAAACAGGCGAGCCAGAAAGACCATCCACCAAATGAACGCGCACAGGGGCACCATGGGCACAAGCGTCGAACCATGGAGTTGGTGCACCAAGTAACAAAAAGATAAAAATGCAAAAAATATTTTGTATGTGGATTAACTTTTTTAAAAAATCCATGTTGAGGGCCTGTTTTGATTTTATTATGCAATTATGGTGCCCTTAAGTTGGTATTTTGTTTCCCCATAGGATAAAAAGCAGGCCTTAGACTGGTGTGAACTCATGGGGTGTAAGGGAAAAGGTGGCAGAATGCATGGAAAATCATGCATAAAAAGAGGCCA
>JALSQG010000128.1 GCA_026985565.1 Deltaproteobacteria bacterium | reverse complement strand
GAGAAGGATAGACCAACGATGCACGCTGTTTCTACTGCCTTAAGCGCAAACGTGATTGTATGCATACTAAAATTCATTGTGGGCATCATGGGAGGTAGCGCTTCCATGATCGCAGAGGCCATACATTCTGCTGCGGATACTGCTAACCAGGCCCTTTTACTCGTCGGAATAAGACGAAGCAGAATAGGGCCTTCAAGGGAGTATCCCTTTGGACGTGGTCAGGAAAGGTTCGTCTGGGGGCTTATCTCTGCATGTGGAATCTTTTTTGTAGGTGCAGGGGTTACCATCTATCATGGAATCATGAGCCTTCTCCACCATCACGAACCTGAGATAAACCGTTGGACCTTCTTGGTGCTGACCATTTCGTTCTTGGCAGAAGGGTACTCGTTCTTTGTGGCCATGCGCCAGAAAAAAGAGGGAGATACGGCCAATTTGGCAGTATTGCTTGAAGACGGAGCCGCCCTTTTGAGTTTGGTCTTGGCAGCAGTGGCAATTATGCTAACAAAGATAACCGCTCAGACCTATTGGGATTCTGTTGGCTCTATAATAGTTGGGATAATCTTGGCCATCATTGCGATTATCCTTATAAAGGAGAACCTGGAATATCTAATTGAAAAGGCGTCTCCTGAAGAACTACAGGAAGAGGTACGCAAGCAGATAGAGGCCTTTCCTCTTGTTGAGGGCATAAAGGATATTCGAATGATTGTCATAACGCCCGATTCACATTATGTTCGGGCAGAGGTGGAGTTGAACGGCTATCTGCTCGTACATGAGATGGAAGACAGCCTGCGTGAGGACTTTGAAGAGATACATGACTTTGGCGACTTTCTTCAATTTTGTGCTGCATTTGCCAACAGGGTAACACGAACCGTAGGGGCAAAGATCGATGAGATGGAAGAAACGCTAATGAAAAAAATCACTTACTTAAAACATGTTGACATAAAGCCATCTTGATGAAATAAAAAAATACGAATACTTTTTCCCGCTTCTCAGGAAAAATTCAGCAGCGGCATCTTAGAAAGGAAAAGGCAATTATGGCAAAAATTGTGGTACTGGATGATGTTAAGGATGCAGCCATCTTGATAAAAAAGATCCTCGAAAAAAAGGGACACGAGGTTTTCCCCTTCACAGAGGAAGAAGAGGCCATCGATTTCGTAAAGAACAATAAGGTGGATCTGGCCATACTTGATATTAAGCTAAAAAAGATGACTGGTGTTGAGGTCCTTGAAGAAATGAAAAAGATCGATCCTGACATCAAGGCCATGATGTTAACAGGTTACCCAACCATAGACACGGCAAGACAGACATTAGCCCTTGGAGCCCAGGAATATTGTGTCAAACCAATTGACAAGAAGGAACTGGAATCAAAGGTGGACTCTCTGCTTAATTCTTGACATTGAATCCTTCTTCCACAGTGATAACTGTGTGGACATTGCCCCTTGGATGAAAATCTCCAACAACCTTCATCGATTTTGGCCTTATGGCCTCTTTAAGATCTGCAAATATCCTGTTTGTGGCCTCCTCATGGGAGATATGAACATCCCTGAAACGGTTTAGATACAGCTTAAGAGACTTGAGCTCCACAATATAATCTTTTGGAATGTAACTTATCTTGATGGTTGCAAAATCAGGGTAGCCGGAACGGGGACACAGACATGTAAACTCTGGGAATGATATCTCGATAAGATAGTCCCTTTCTGGAGACGGATTGGGCCACGGCTCAAGCCTTGCCTCAAGAATCGCCTTCTGACCATATCTTGTATTCATGTCTTTCTTTTCCACGATGGTTTCTCATCCTCATATATCATCTTCAAAATAATCAGGACCAGGATAAAGGAGCCTATTTAAAAACATAACTCTGCTGATACTTCAACCAAAGGTAAAGTTTCAGATTCTCAAGGCCAAAGGATGTAACAGTTGCTGGCAACAAAATCAATGAACTATTTTATGAACTGGCACAAGTCTTACTTTCTTTTTAACCAATGGCAACATACGGTAAAGGCACTTATATGTGTTTTCATAGGGATGGCCTATACCGATTGCATGACCATTTCTTTGAGCAAGTTCAACAAGCCTCTTTATTTCATGTTCAATGGAAGGGCTTTCATCCACATGATCCAGAAAAACAGAACGCTCTCCACTTCTTAATCCCATCTGCTTTGCCACCTCGTAGGCAACCGTTTTTTTTGTGGTGCGACTGTCAATCAGAAAGAGACCTTTTTGTTTAAG
>JALSQG010000127.1 GCA_026985565.1 Deltaproteobacteria bacterium | reverse complement strand
AGAAGTTGTAATGTGAGTTGTCTATTGCTTTTTGGCCTTACAATGCCTTAAAAGACTTGGACCAAGCTTCTGCACTTCCTTGAATATTTGTATGAATCCAACTCGGTCCTTTTCTTCAAGAATTTGTTTGAGTTTCTGGGCATGCTTGGTAAATGTCTCTATTGCAGTAGAGGTGTAGGGATTTCCAAGCTGTATGGTAGCGTAAAGTTCAGGGTCTTGGAGACATAGCCTTGCAACGATATTAAGCTGTCTTTCAAAGCTTGGAGTGGCAAGTTTTAGTACATGCCCAAAGTCGATACCATCTTCTTCAAGGGATTTACCAAGACAAAGCAGTATGAAATGGTTGAGGGCCTGGACCCATGCCATGGTCCTGTCATGCTGCGAAGGGGTAAACTCTGCAACGAGTGCCCCGTTATCTTCGAGAAACTTTTTCCACCAAGAATACCACCTTTGCCCCCGTGCAGCACAAAGTGCCACCCTGCGCCCCTTTAGGCTTTCCTCCCCTGGCCCAAAAAGCGGGTGGGTACCGCACACCTCGCAGTAGCTGTTGGAAAGCATCACCTCAACCTGTTTCTCTTTTAGGGAACAAAGATCGGTAAGGAAGCTCGTCTTTGGAATAAGTGGCGCCACCTCCTTTACAACCTTTGGAAAAACCTCCATGGGCAGGGCAAGGATAACCACCTCACATCTTTTAGCAATATCTAGAGGCGAAATCTCGGTATCTATATCGGAGATAAGGACGTCATGCCCGGTATCCATAAAAAGGCGGTGAAACCACCTGCCCATGCGACCCTTACCACCGATTATGCCTATTCTGGGTTTAGATGAGTCTGCCATTTGTTCTGTCTCGAATTATGGTTGAATGACCAGTAATCTCTATCTGAAATCTTCTAAGGAGGTGATCTGCAAGGACAAGCTGCATCATTGCCTTAAGGACCGGCACTATCCGTGGTATTGCAGAGGCATCGTGTCGTCCTCCAACCTTAAGCTTGCGTGGGTGCCCCTTTACGTCGATGGTGTCCTGTTCCATGGAAATGGAGGGAATAGGTTTTACTGCGGCCCTTGCGACAATTGGTTCCCCATTGGTAATACCTGCAAGTATGCCTCCTGCGTTGTTGGATAGGAAACCTTCTGGCCCGATGGGGTCATTGTTTTGGGAGCCTGTCATATAGGCAGCCCTGATCCCGCTTCCTATCTCCACTGCCTTGACTGCCCCAACAGACATGAAGGCCTTTGCCACTTCTGCATCCATCTTGTCAAATACTGGCTCACCAAGACCTGCAGGCACATTAAATGCCTGGACTTCCACAATGCCACCTACAGAATCGCCCCTTTTTCTTGCATTAAGGGCTGCCTCTTCCATCTTTTGACAGGCAGCTGCATCAGGGCAAAATAGGCGGTTTCTTTCTATCTCGGCCATATCCCTTTTCTTTGCATCCACACCTGCCAAGGAAACAGTGTAGGCAGTTACCTTTATTTCAAGAAGATCGAGAACCAGTTGGGCAACGGCCCCTGCTGCCACCCGTGCTGCAGTCTCCCTTCCTGAAGATCTGCCGCCACCACGGTGATCCCTTATGCCATATCTTTTAAGATAGGTGTAATCTCCGTGTCCGGGTCTGAAGACCTCACGCAGGTGGTCATAGGACTTGCTCCTGGCATCCTTGTTCCAGATCAAAAGACTTATGGGAGTTCCCGTGGTCAGGCCTTCGAAGGTGCCAGACAGTATCTCAACCCTGTCGGGCTCTTTTCGGGCAGTCTCCACAGGTCCACCTTTACCCGGTCTTCTTTTGTCAAGGGCCTTTTGAATCAGCGCCTCGTCAAGTCTTAGCCTTGGAGGGCAGCCGTCTATCACTGCCCCAAGGGCTGGGCCGTGGGATTCTCCCCATGTGGTTACGCAAAAGGCCTTGCCAAAGGTGTTACCAGCCATACTTTAAAGCCTCACATATCTCCTGGGCGATCTGAAACGGACTCTTGTCTTCTGTATCGACGGTTATATGGGCAAATTCCTCATAAAGGGGCCTTCTTTCATTGTAAACATCTTCTATCTCTTCGCGTGGCTCTTTTCCCGTAAGGGATGGTCTTAGCTTGGGTGTGTTTCTGTCAGAAAGAAGCCTCTTCAGCATGGTTTCAACAGGCGCCTTAAGCCATACAATTGCTGCCCTTTTGGAGAATATCTCCATCTGCTCCATGTGAAGTACGGCCCCTCCCCCGCAGGCAAGAACGAATTTTTTATCACTTTCTGCCATTTCGCCAAGAAGCTTTTTTTCAATGGCCCTAAAGCCGTCCCATCCCTTTTCCTCAACTATTGTTGAGATATCCTTTCCCTCTGTCTGTTCTATAAGCTTGTCAAGGTCCCGGAAGGGGCACCCAAGCATCCTCGAAAGCTCTTTGCCAACTGCGGTCTTGCCAGTTGCCCTGTAACCAATCAAAAGTATCCTGTTTGCCTTGTTTTTCATTATTGCTCTTCTTTGGTTATATGCTCTTTAAGCATGTTCCAGTAGTCCCAGAATCGGGGAAAGGACTTTCTTACAACCGAAGGGTCATCAAAGGTTATGTCTTTGACCAGAAGGGATGCAATTGCAAAGCACATGGCTATTCTGTGATCTTCATAGGTATTAATGCAGGCACCCTTTAGGTTTTTGCTCATGCCCTTAATTCTTAATCCATCGGGAAGTTCGTAGGCCTCGCAGCCTATTTTCCTAAGTTCACTCACCATAGCACTTATCCGGTCTGTTTCCTTGACTCGAAGATGGCCTACATTTGTGATTACTGTCTCACCTGTTGAAAAGGCAGCAACAACTGCAAGGGTAGGGGCAACATCTGGCCATTTTGACATATCTACTTCTATGCCTCTAAGCTTCCCTTGACCTGGCCCCTTGACAAGTGTTCCATCATTTGTTCTTTGGACGACACATCCCATCCTTTCAAGAAGATCCACAAAGGCAGCATCTCCCTGTATGGGCCTTGGAGGCATGTTGGTCACCTTCACACTTGTACCGGTGATTGCGGCTGCTGCAAAAAAATAGGATGCGCTCGACGCATCTGCCTCCACTGTATAAGTCCTGGCACTATATTGCCCGTTAGGCACCAGGAAACAGTTTTCCTCCTCTTCAACTTCGATTCCAAAATCGGCCATGACTTTTAGGGTTATGTCAACATAGGGTCTTGAAACAAGTTTGCCATCAAGCTCAATGGTTACAGGAGATGATGCATAGGGAGCAACAAGGAGGAGGGAAGATAGAAATTGGCTACTTATGGATGCAGAAAGAAGCACCCTGCCACCCCTTAATCCAGGTGAGTTTATCCAAACAGGAGGGCAACCCGTGCCCTTGATGCTTTTTGCATCCACTCCAAGCTGTCTCAAACCAGCAAGGAGTGGCTCTGCCGGCCGTTCTTCCATTCGTTTTACACCGCCAAGGATAGTTGTGCCCTTACACAGTGCACCAAAAGACATCATGAACCTAATGCCAGTCCCGTTATTGCCCATAAATATTTCATGTTCCGGGCACTTTACTTTGCCTCCGTTGCCATGAACCAGCCATGAAGAAGAGTCATCTTCCATCTTTATGCCAAAGGCCCTTATTGCTTCTCTTAGAAGCCTTGTGTCCTCGCTGTCAAGGGGCGAAAGGAGGTGAGAAGTACCCTTGGCAAGTGCAGATGTGACAAGCGCACGCTGGGTGATGCTTTTTGAGCCAGGAAGCTCTATCTCAAAGGGTGTCATGACCTGTCACCATCTTAAGGGCCTTTTCCATGGAGTCTTCTGGCGCCTTTTGGCCCGTCCAGTACTCGAATTGGGCAAGTGCCTGAAAAAGTAGCATTTGAAGGCCTGTTATCACAATCTTTCCCGCTTCCTGGGCCCTTTTTAAAAGTTCTGTATAAAGAGGGCTGTAGACGATGTCCATTATTACATCATAGTTTTGAACGCCTTTTTTTGAAAGAGGGCAAAGCCCCTTAAGGCTTCCCATTCCAACTGAGGTGGTATTTACAAGAACATGGGCACTGACATTGTTTGCTTCTGGCAGGGGTATCGCCTTGCAGCCAAACTCCCTTGCAAGCCTCTGCGCTTTTTCTAAGGTTCTGTTGGCAACGGTTACTTCCACACCCCGTTCCAAAAGCCCAAAAACAACTGCCCTGGCAGAACCTCCTGCGCCAAGAACCACTGCATCCTTTCCCTTAAGATCTGTTTGTTTCTCAAGGGCCTTTACTGCGCCAAGCCAGTCGGTGTTTGTCCCGTAAAGCCTGCCTCCTTGATTTTTTATTGTGTTGCATGCCCCGATCCTTTTCACTGGTTCATCAGGTGAATCAATTTCACAAACCACCTTTTCCTTGTTTGGAATTGTTACAGAGTAACCCTTTATGCCAAGGCATCTCATGGCCAAACAGGCACCTTTTGCATCATCTGTTTCAAAGGCAAGATAAACAGCATTCATCCCAAGTTCTCGGAATGCTTCATTGTGCATGGCAGGGCTTAGACTGTGACTAACCGGCTTTCCAATAATGCCATAAAGGGCGGTGTTTGCGTCTATGTGAAATGACATATTATCAAGTTGCACCTTTTGAAAGCTCGGCCTTAACCCAGTTAAGGAGGCCGCCAGCTGCAAGAATGTATCTGTCCCTGTCAGAAAGATCGAGCCTTGCCTGAAATGTGTTGCCCTTTGAATCCCTTACCGTGACGCTTTTTGCACCAGACAATAAGGCCTTTCTGATGCCCGGTATGGTAAGGGTATCGCCCTGCTCTATCCTGTCGTAATCGTCTGGATTTTCAAAGGTCAAGGGCACGATTCCAAAGTTTATGAGATTTGCCTTGTGTATTCTGGCAAAGCTCTTTACAAGCTTGGCCCTCACCCCAAGGTAGCGCGGGGCAAGTGCTGCATGCTCTCTCGAAGAGCCTTGGCCGTAGTTTTCTCCACCAACCACCATCACGGTTCCTGCCTTCTTTGCCCTTTCTGGAAACGATGGGTCGATGGCTGAAAATACGTACTGGCTTATGGCAGGCACGTTGCTTCTAAGAGGCAGTATCTTGCTTCCAGCTGGCATTATGTGGTCTGTTGTTATGTTGTCTTCTACCTTTAGCACAACCTCTGCTTCAAGGTCTTCTGGAAGGGGCTCAAACTCAGGAAGGGGTTTGATGTTTGGCCCCCTTATGATTTCCACTGTTTCCGTATCTTCTGTTGGAGGAATAATCCCGCTATCGTTAATCACATAGCTTTCTGGAAGTTCCACCGTGGGCGCATCGCCAAGCTCCGTGGGATCAGTGATGACGCCTTTTATGGCAGAGGCAACCGCGGTCTCCGGGCTGCATAGGTACACCTTGTCATTTTTGGTGCCGCTTCTACCTGGAAAGTTTCTCGTAAAGGTCCGTAGGGATATGGTGTCTGTCGCAGGTGCCTGTCCCATGCCGATGCAGCCAAGACATCCGCATTGGTGGATCCTTGCCCCTGCATGGATAAGGGACCTTAGGGCACCCTGGATGTCTGCGTTTTCAAGCACCTGCCTGCTTCCAGGGTTTATTTCAAAGCTTACGTCCCTGTGTATGCTTCTGTTTTCAAGGGCCTTTGCCGCAACCATTATGTCTCTTAAAGATGAGTTTGCACACGAGCCTATTATCACCTGAGAGACAGGTTTTCCAGCCACGTCCTTCACCTTTTTTACATTGTCAGGGGAGGATGGACATGCAATCATCGGCTCAAGGGAAGAAAGATCTATCTCGATTATCCTTGAATAAGATGCATCAGGATCTGCCACAAGCTCCACCCACTGATCTTGCCTTTCCTGGCCCATCAAAAAGCCCTTTGTCACCTCATCAGAAGGAAACACAGTGGAGGTTGCACCAAGCTCTGTTCCAAGATTTGCAATGGCACCCCTGTCTGTAACAGAAAGTGTCTTCACCCCCGGTCCAAAATATTCCATTACTTTGCCAACGCCGCCTTTTACCGTAAGTTGCCTCAGAAGCTCAAGGATCACATCTTTTGCAGAAACCCACGGTCTCAATTCGCCAGTTAAATGCACACCTATCACCTCTGGCATGTTAAGGTGAAAGGGCTGCCCTGCCATTGCCATAGCCACATCCAGGCCACCTGCACCAATGGCGAGCATTCCGCATCCGCCAGCTGTCGGTGTGTGGCTGTCTGAGCCAAGGAGGGTCTTGCCTGGTACGGCGAATCTCTCAAGGTGTACCTGATGACATATGCCGTTTCCGGGTTTTGAAAAGTAAAGGCCATACCTTGCAGCTATTGATTGCAGAAACCTGTGGTCGTCAGCATTTCTGAAATCAGACTGGATCAGGTTGTGATCCACATAGCTGACAGAAAGCTCTGTCTGCACCCTGTCTATTCCGATTGCCTCGAATTCCAGATATGCCATGGTTCCTGTGGCATCCTGGGTAAGGGTCTGGTCTATCTTGATGGCTATAGGTTGACCAGGACTCATCTGCCCTTCTACGATATGAGCTGCTATTATCTTTTCTGTAACATTTAGGCCCATTTTGAATCATCCGCTCCTTGCTGTTTTCCTTTTGATTTTAAACGAAAAGGGATAATACTATAGTACACTTGGCTTTTCCACTCGAAGTTGTCCCTTTTAAAGAGATGATTCATCCCAAAGGCAAATGATTAAATCTTTTAAGATAACTACGAAAGACGACACCAAACGGCTCGCAAAGGCCTTGGCAGCCCTATCTTTACCTTCTACAGCCCTTCTTTTACAGGGAGATCTCGGGGCAGGAAAGACCACCCTTACAAGATACTTATGTCAGGCCCTTGGTATCGATCCCAAACAGGTGGCAAGCCCAACCTTTTCAATAATTCATGAATACGAGGGTGGAAGGGTGCCGGTTGCACATGTGGATCTTTACAGGTTGGGGCAAGGGGTTGATATATATGACCTTGGCCTTGATGAATACATTGACCGGGGTTTCTTCATTATAATAGAATGGGCCCAGTTGATGGATGGGGCCCTGGATTTTCCTTGCATCAAGGTAACTCTTAGGCTTCTTCCTGACGGTATCAGGCAGGCAGTGGTTGAAATTCCTGAAGATATGGCAGATTATGATCAGATTTTTAAAGACTTAGGGGTAAAAGACGATGAAGGCACTTGTTCTTAGCGGAGGAAAGGGTACGAGGCTTAGGCCGCTAACTCATACCATGGCAAAGCAGCTTGTTCCCGTTGCCAACAAACCCATCCTTGGATACGTGATGCAGCATCTTAAAGAGGCAGGCATCAGGGAGACAGGGGTCATAGTTGCCCCTGAGACCCAGGACGAGGTGCGAGGTTATCTTGGAACCGGAAAGGATTGGGATCTTTCTATTACATACATTGTACAAGATGAGCCCCTTGGCCTTGCCCATGCAGTTAAGATTGCAAGGGACTTTTTGCGCGATGACGATTTTGTAATGTATCTTGGCGACAATCTCCTTGGAAGCGGGATCAAGGATGCAGTCCATAGATTTTCAAAATCAGGCTGTGATTCCATGATATTCCTGAAAGAGGTGGCAGATCCAAGGGCCTTCGGGGTGGCAGAGCTTGATGATGCCGGTGGGATCAAGAGGCTTGTTGAAAAGCCAAAGGTACCGCCTTCCAATCTTGCCCTGGTAGGTGTCTACATCTTTTCTTCTTCCATACATGATGCAATAAATTCCATCAAACCGTCATGGAGGGGGGAGCTTGAGATAACAGATGCCATACAGGCCCTCATTGACTCTGGGCGCAAGGTTACAGGCCAGATACTTTCGTCATGGTGGCTTGATACAGGTAAGAAGGATGATTTTCTTGCAGCAAATACCACTGTGCTCGATGAGTACACCGTCCGCAAAATCCATGGGGATGTGGATGATGAAAGCACCATCGAGGGCAGGGTGGAAATAGGCAAGGGCACACGGGTAATCCGCAGCACGATTCGCGGACCAGTGGTTATCGGGGAAAATGTGAATATAGAAAATTCGTTCATAGGCCCTTTCACAAGCATCGGTTCTGAAAGTGCCATAAAGGATTCGGTGATTGAACACGTGGTTATTCTCGATGGCTCAGTGGTAGAAGGAGTGGTGAGGCTTGAAGATAGCCTCATTGGAAGAAATGCCATAGTCAGAAAGGCAGACAGCCTTAGGGGTGCCCTTAGGCTAATGATCGGGGATCACAGCAATGTGGAGATCTAAACGTTGTTTCTAACCGAGGTTAACAGGACCACTGTCTCAATGTGATATGTTTGAGGGAACATGTCTATGGGCTGTATCTCAATGGGTTTGAATCCTTGATATTTCAATATCTTAAGGTCTCTTTCAAGGGTCATGGGGTCACATGATACATAAATGATGTTTTTGGGGCAAAAGCAGGCCATATTCTCGCAAAGTTTCCTTGCGCCGGTACGAGGCGGGTCAAGAAGGGCAATATCCGGCCTTGTCTTGTTTGAGAATGAAGGTTTGTTTGAAAAAAGATCAACCCTTAAGAAGGAACACCTACCAGCGCAGTCGTTTAATTGAGCGTTTTTTCCTGCAGATTTGATGGCCTTTGGGTCGACATCCATTCCTATGATCTCAAAACCCGATCTTGAAAGGGGAATGGAAAAGTTTCCAGATCCACAGAAAAATTCAAGTATCCTTTTGCCACCTGCCTTGTGAGCAAGATCAACAACAGTTTTTACCAAATGTGCATTTTGTGGCAGATTTGCCTGAAAAAATGTTCCAGATGGGGCATAAAGGCCTTTTGGGGCAAGCTCTTTATCCTTCAAAAAGCACAGCCTTGAACCATGATTGAAAAATTTTGCTTTTCTATTGCCAAATTCAACTTGCGTACCAAGGATTTTTGCAAGGGTCATTGTGGCACTTTTGTCATCCCTTCTAAGTAAACGTTTATAACAGAGGCTTATGCACCATCTTTGTTCAATATCGTGCTCCAGAAGAACGTGCCTTAGGCTTGAAAGGCCGCTATAGTTGGCAAAGAACCTTTTTGCAGTCAAAAGGGTCTTGTTTAGGCCTTCACTTAGAACAGGACAGTGGTTTAGAGATTCAACCCGTTTAGTGCCTTCTTTGTAAAAACCTATTCCCCAGTGCCTTTTTGAAACAAATGGGAAGAGGCGGGCCCTTGACCTATAGCCAAAGGATTTTGGAGAAGGCAAGACTGGTTTTAAGGCACATTTTTCATCCAAAAACTTATGGAATATGGAACGAAGGATCTCATCTTTAATCTTTAGCTGATGACGGTACCTGACATGCTGCATGTGGCAGCCGCCGCATTTTTGAAATTTTTGGCAATAAGGCGGCCTTCTATGGCTTGAAGCATTAAGTATTTTCCTTATGGAACCCTGCGCCCAGCTTTTTTTCTCACTATTTATTTCAACTAAAAGTTCCTCTCCTGGAAGGCCAAAGGGGACAAACACGCACTTTCCATCTATTTTCCCTAAACCTTTCCCTCCATAGACCAGTTTTTCTATTTGGAGCCTAAATTTTTGGCCTATCCTGCTAT
>JALSQG010000126.1 GCA_026985565.1 Deltaproteobacteria bacterium | reverse complement strand
GGAGGCTCTTCGGGTTTTTCCTCTTCCTTTTTCTTCATGCTGTTCATGGCCTTTATGACCATGAATATTGCAAAGGCAATGATGGTGAAATCAACCACACTTTGAATGAACTTTCCATAACTTAGCATCACAGGCGGTGTCTTGCCCACTGCCTCTTTCAAGGTGATTGCAAGACTTGAGAAATCAACACCTCCAAGAATAAGCCCAATGGGTGGCATTAGCACATCTGCCACGAAAGACGACACAATTTTGCCAAAGGCTGCACCAATGACAATACCAACGGCCATATCCACCACATTGCCCCTCATTGCGAACTCTTTAAACTCAGACATTAACCCCATGTTCTCTCCTCCTTACTAATTTTATTATTTGGATAAAAATTGTGAAAACGACCACTTTTCTTTTATAAGATATGAGGAACTGAATCAAGATATTTTTTTATTTGGATAAAGGACTAAGACCTGAAAAGATCCTGTCTTTTACCAGTTTTTCATGGTAGGCGTTTAGAAACTCCCTTTCTTTTAGTAAGCCGACGACTTTTCTCGGATCCTTACTTGAGACCACTGGCAGAAAAGAAAAACCTTTTTCAGCAAATATGTTGAATGCCGTCTCCAGATTGTCATCCTCCCTTATTGTGACAGGATCTGGCGTCATCAAATTCTTGGCAGTAAGCCCTGGAGTCCGCTTGTCTCTATGAACCAACAGGCTCCTAACATCCCTTATGGTAACGACCCCAACCAGTCGACCCTGGCTGTCAATGACGGGAAAATGGGGAAAAGCGCTTTTTTCCAGCATGTCCACCAGCTCACAAAAGGGTGTATCAGGACGGACATACTCGGTCACAGGAACCATGAAGTCATGAACACGCATGTCTCTGAGTCTGTTTACTTCGTGTCCTCGAACGATATGGATCCCCTCTGACAAAAGCTTGGTCTCGTAAACAGAAAATCCGTGAAATAGCCTAACTATTATCAGGCTTGGAATGCATGCCACCATCAAGGGAAGTATGACCTGATAGGTATAGGTAAGCTCGAAAATGGTAAGTACAGCTGTCATTGGCGCAAGGGTTGTCCCACTGACAACCGCACCCATTCCCACAAGGGCGTAATAGGCAGGATTTACACCTGGGATGGGCAAAAAAGCAACGGCAAGGCTCCCTACCACTGTCCCAAGCATGGCTCCAATAAAGAGGGAAGGTGCAAAAATTCCGCCACTCATTCCAGAACTTATGCAGATACTGGTTGCAACTATCTTGGCAAGAAGCAAAATTATAGCAGCTGAGACCATCACGTGACCATTAAGTGCCTTTAGTATCTCGCCGTAGCCAACCCCGAGTATCTGGGGCAGAAAAAGCCCCATAACGGCCACCAGGAAACCGCCCAGGGCAGGCTTTGCCCACTCGGGAAATGGTAGCCTACTCCACAACCCTGGCAACCTGTAAAGGCCCCATATGAGCATAAGGCTTGCAACCCCTGAAGCAACGCCAAGGGTCAGATAGATCAGAAGTTCCCAGTGGCTTATAAGGGCAAAATTAGCAGGGTGAATCGTGGCCCTGGTCCCAAGGATCTGCCTTGCTACAACAGTGCCAGTCACAGCTGATATAACTATATTGCTCATGTATGAGACCTCAAGGTCGAAAAGGAGTATCTCCACGGCAAACATGGTACCTGCAATGGGGGCCTGAAAGGTTGCGGCAAGACCTGCCGCTGCCCCACAGGCAACGGCAAGACGTTTTCTCTCAACAGACATGGAAAACAACTGGGAAATGGAAGAACCGATGGATGCACCAATTTGCACTATAGGGCCTTCTCTTCCCACTGATGCGCCAGCAGAGATGAGAGTTGATGTCACAAAGGACTTAAGCAAGGTCACCCTGTGCCTTATCCTGCCCCCCTCTAAGGCAAGGGCCTTCATCACGTGCGGAACCCCCGGCCCTTTTAGCTCTGGCGCCCACTTCGAGATGATAATACCGGCAAAAAGCCCTGCACCAGTAGGAACAAGGAGCCTTACCCAAAGAGGCACCTTGGCAATCTCCTCAGGCGTTGTCCATAAGAGCAGATCCCCAAGCCTTAAAAGATAATGGAAAAATACAGCACCAGTTCCTGCACCAACTCCTATTACCAGAGAAACGAGGATGGGAAAGACAACATCCTTCCAGACCATGACATGCCTTTTTTTCTCCGGCTCTGAAACCAGCCTCAAGGAGTCCCCCCCTTTCCCTCATAAATCTCATAAACGGTCTGTTTCTGGAGCATCTGTAGGGCCTTTATTTTTTAAATTGGCCTTGCCCTTGTTCACTTAAACTGTACTTAAGATTGTAAAGGATCGGGCTTTGCTTTCTAAGCTCTTTGTCAAGTGCCCTCCAACCCGGAAGGCTTTCATCCATAAATGCCTTAAATCCAGGACCATGGTTCCTCTCGAAGAAGTGGGCCATTTCATGGACAAGTACATATTCGATAAATTCTTTACTGAATCTTACAATATCAAGACATATTGATATTCGTTTTGTTCTGGCACTTGCGCTTCCCCATCTCGATTTCATGACCTTTATGGTAAGCCGGTTTACATGGGTTCCCAAACGTTCCTGCCAAATTGGAAGAAGGCCCTCAAGAATCTTTTTTAGATGTGACGAATATAGATTTAAGAAAAGCTCTGCTGCCAAAATAGGGCTTGCATCCTGCGGAATCTGAAGAAGTATCTGCTCACCTCTTATCTCAGCCCTTGCTCCTTTTGCCCTTTTAATGCAAACCCTGTAAGACCTTCCAAGAAATAGATGTTTCTGACCATCTTCCAGACAATTTTTCAGAGGAAACGGCTTGGCCTTTATCTTCTTCTGCCACTTTCTAACCCATCTTTTCCTCTTTCTTACAAACCCCTCTATCTGCTTCAGACTCACATACGGTGGTGCTGTCACATGTACCTCATCTACCGGTTTTACCCTTAGATACATGTGTTTTATATCTTTCCAGAGCACCTTAACCCATAGGTCATCAACCTTTAGCCGTTTAGTTTTGAGACCTGGTCTTGTCACATGGATTCCTCATTTTTACGCAATAGACTGCTACGCTTGAACACCTTCCCTTCATGGCTGAAATTATCTTTGCCATCTTGTTTTTCCTACCACGTGGTTTATTATAGTGCCAGTCATTAAAAAAAATCCCCTCCATAAATCGGTCTGCCAGGTTTTGATTCCCATTATCAACACAAAAGCACTACTGTTTATTTGGACTACAAAGAGCGGTTTGGCAGGCGCTTTTAGCAGGGCTATAAAAAACAAAAGAAAGGCAATACAGGAATGACAGATCAGAAATTCATAAGAAATGTGGCCATCATCGCGCATGTTGACCATGGAAAGACTACCTTGGTTGATCAGCTTTTTCGCTCAAGTGGCATGTTTCGAAAAAACCAGACAGTGGAAGAAAGGCTCATGGATTCGATGGAGCTTGAAAGGGAAAGGGGCATAACCATTGCCTCAAAAAACGGATCATACAGATATGGCGATTATCATATAAACATCATAGATACACCGGGCCATGCAGATTTCGGTGGTCAGGTGGAACGTGTGCTTCGGATGGCAGATGGGGCCCTGCTTCTTGTGGATGCACAGGAAGGGCCAATGCCTCAAACGTTTTTTGTGGTAAAAAAGGCCCTTGCTGCAAGGCTTCCCATCCTTCTTGTGGTAAACAAGATCGATAAGCCTGCTGCGAGGTGCCATTGGTGCGTGGATCAGGTGTTCGATCTTCTTGCTCGACTTGATGCCCCTGATGAAATCCTTGACTTTCCAGTCGTCTATGGTTCTGCCAAGGAAGGCTTTATGGTAAGGGAGCCAGAAGAAAGCCCTGTTTCAGGAAGGGGCATGGAACTCATATCAGATATGATAATAAGGCATGTTCCGCCTCCTTCCGGCAGTCCTGAAGGCCCGCTTCAGCTCCAGATAAATACCATTGACTACTCCCCATATCTTGGACGCCTTGGTATAGGCAAGATCTCAAATGGAACCCTTTCTGTGAACGATTCTGTTGTGGTTGCAAAACGTGACGGTTCCATAAGCCCGGTCAGAATCACAAAGATCTTTGGATTTGAGGCCAACAAAAAGGTTCCCATTGAATTTGCATCAACTGGCCAGATAGTTGCCGTATCTGGTTTGGACGACGTAACGGTTGGAGTCACATTTACCGATGCAGAAAATCCCTCTCCCCTTCCTGTTATCGAAATCGACCCGCCAACCATATCCATGAACTTCATTCCAAACGATGCCCCCTTTGCCGGCGAGGAAGGACGGTTTGTCACATCCCGTCACCTGGAAGAAAGGCTCAAGAGGGAGACCTTGGCAGACGTTGCCCTAAAGGTAGAGCCCCTGAAGGAAGAAACGGGCTTCAAGGTGTCTGGACGAGGAGAGCTTCACCTTTCCATCCTCATAGAAAAGATGCGAAGAGAAGGTTATGAATTTCAGGTAACCAAACCCAAGGTGATAATGAAGGAGAAAGACGGGCAGCTCCTTGAGCCATATGAAGAGCTCACGGTGGATGTTGACCAAAGGTTTCAAGGGGTCGTTATTGAAAAATTGGGCGCTCTAAAAGGCATCTTGAAAGACCTTGAGACAAAAGACGCAATGGTGAGAATGAAATTCACCATTCCCACCAGGGGGCTTCTTGGTTACCGTTCAAGGTTTCTTTCTGACACAAAGGGCATGGGGGTAATGAACTATGTGTTTTCCCATTGGGGCAGCTATGCAGGCAAGATAAAGACGCGCACCAACGGGGTCTTGGTGGTGAAGGAAAACTGCGTTAGCGTCGCCTATGCCCTTTTCAACCTTCAGGAGCGCGGAAGGCTATTCATCGGACCTGGCCAACGGCTATACAAGGGGCAGATTATTGGTGAGCATTGCAGGGCCCAGGATCTTGTTGTGAATCCGGCAAAGGGCAAGAAGCTTACAAACATGCGCGCTGCCGGCTCGGACGAGGCCGTGATTCTTACCCCTGCAGTGGATATGGGCCTTGAAGAGTGTATATCCTATGTAAATGATGACGAACTCGTGGAGGTAACACCTGTCTCAATCAGGCTTAGAAAACAGGCAGGCGTGCAGTTACATTAGGCCCTGGATAGAAAACGGCTTTTTTCCATAGCCCCTGTTTGCCAAAGAGTTAGCGACTTTCTTTAAACAAGGCTATCCAAATGCTCCAATCATGTGGGTGGTGCCTCCGCTTATCCTCTTTACCAGCCTGTAAAGGGATTCAAGGGGATTGAATATGTTCTGATGCTCCTGAAAGTAACCAAGATACTGCTCTGTCTGATATGTTGCCTTTTCTCCAAAGTCCTGTGTCTCCTCTATGGACTCCAGAAGGGGGAAGATGTTCTTCAGGATGCCAACGGCGCGCTCCACATCGAGATGAAGGATCCTTTCTATGATCTCTTCCCTTGTTACCCCTGCCTGGGGACTAAACTCAGGGACCTGAACAGCCAGCGTAAATATCTGGTAGATGATGCCAAGCCTGATGGCATGAAGTATCTCGAGATGATCCCGCATACGACTGTCCATCCAAAGCCCCTCCCTTGAATAGGGCAGGCTTGTCCTTTCTTGTGCCTGGCAGTAAAGCTCATCCATGGCCTCTGTAAGATCAAGGAGGTCCCGATAAAGTATCCTTCCCACCCTTGCAAAATCGGCATGTTTTACAGATCGTTCCAGAAAGTCTGCAACCTGTATCAGCTCGTTGGCATGCTGGGAATTCGTGGCCTTTGCAGCAGCCATGAGCCAGAAACCAGGATCGATGATATTTAGATAGCCAGAAAATGCATAAAAATCTGAAAAGGACAGACCATATTCTGCCACTGAAACAAGTAGGTTGAACCTTTCGGATCTTTGCTGCATGCACGAAAACTGCTCGGGATCCTTTTTTATGGCAAGCCCCACACCTCCTATGGAATTTGCAAGAAGCCCGAGCTGATGAAGGATGGCATTTTGCGGAATGGCCCTGATCTGGGCAGCAGACAAGATGGGCACCTTCTTAATTTCAAATTGCCGCTTGACTGCCCGTGACCCGGTTGGATAGAGCAAATATCTGCCATATTCATTCAACAAAAGGGCGTAGTCTGGGTCTGCCATTATTCTTTGATTGAACTGGCGAATGGTGGTGAAAAACTCAAAGACATAATCAGTCTCTTCGTAGAATGGATCTTCAACTGTGCCATTTCGTGAAGCAAACTCCATGAGCCTGGCAATTACGGCAAGGGCAAGGCTCGGATTCATGAAATAGACATAGCCGTCGCCCCCCTGAAAGGAGAGCTCTTCCTTTAGCAGCACCCCGCTTTCGGAAAGCTCTTGTCTGGATTTTGGAGACATCACATAGGCAAGCCTTGAAGGGAAGTCTGCCGGATGCGCCCCTCTTCCTATTGACTCTCCATGGGTATTGAATATGACAAGTTCAATGTCTGACATCCCATGTTTCTTAAGCACCTTGGACAGTCGCAAGCGAAAGTCTTCTATGGCAAAGGATGCCGCCGTTTGACCAAGATGACGACCAGCATCTGAAAAGCCTGTCTGAACGCAAAGTCTTCTTCTTCCTTGGACGTAACTGTTGTAATGGGGATTTGAAAGAAGCTCATCTATTATGACAGCGCCTCTTGAAAGCGCCTTTGGGGTCTCGAACAAAGGAGATATGTCTATCTGTTTTTCAACACCAAAGAGCCTTGCAAAGTAAAGGGCTGCCAGGCAGGTGAATGGGCTTTCTGTCTCTGCAATAAGAAAACGGATCGGGGTCTTGGAATCTGTATATTTCAGCATCTGCACCACAAGCATGAAAAGACGCTTGGCAGTGGTGCGCTCTGCCATGATGGAACCAAAGTTTATGGTAACTGGCCTTACGGCAGAAAGAAGCTGGTTTACCGCCTTGAGATATGTGGTTTTGCTACTGGGGTCTTCTGGATCCGTCTCCATGCCAATAAGCCCCCTTATGGCATTGTGGATCTGCTTTGCATTCAACCTGACATGGATGTGGCAAAGTCCTAAGCCATAGTTGGCAATTTGGGTCCGAAGTATGCAGAGACGGTGTCTTATTTCTGTATATTGCGCCGCAAGGGAAACCGCCTCATTAACCAACAATACCAGCTCGTCAGGACTGTTAAGCCTTGCACCAAGTTTGTCAAACATCCTCTGGGAGACCCTTTTTAGGTGTTCAAGGGCGTCTGGATCTTCAAGGCTTATGTGCTTAAAGGTGTATATTTCCTCTTCCAGCTCTGAGCTGTTTTCGGTAAGTCTTCTTAGGATTGTGGCCAGAACACCTCGTAGCCTTTCGCTTTCAGGTTCTATGGGGCAAAGATCTATGATGGTCTGGACGCTCCTTGTGTACCTTTCAAGGGCCATCTTCAGCTCCTGGAGCCTGAATGCAAATGTTTTAGGCCATGCTATGTCTCGGCGGCCATCGAGATCATAGCCCACCCATGAGGCAAGGGTCAAAAGCCTTGGATCAAGCCTCCACCACCTGTCTGGAAAGAGGCGTCTTCCCATACGAAACACAAGATCGTAGAGCCTGCCAAGGGCCCGTTGAAGATTTTCAACTGCCTCAAGGGCAAGCTGATGTTCCTTCTCAAGATCTATATGCGGGTCAGAAAGGTGCTCACTCCTTAGAACCTCTTTAAGCAGCCGGCTTACCTGTTCCTCTGTAAGGGCGGCACCTGCCATGTTCCTGCCGCTTGCAAGTTCCGAAAGGGTTCTAAGAAGATGATCGGTAAGTGAAAAGGTTGGATGTGCAGTTACAACGATGCCGAAAAGCTCCCTTGAGACCTCACTTGAAAACTGCTCAAAGGCCTCACTCGATCCATCATCTACTTGGCTGAAAAGACCCTTGAGGAACCTTTCAATGCTTTTAAGATTCTCCACAGGGTCTGTCTGCCCAACATATTTGTTAAGCCTCTTAGCCCTTGAGATAAAGGCCTGACTGCAAAGAAACTGTATCAGTTGCTCCAAGGCCGAATAGGAAAGTTCCCCTCTTTCAAGCAGCCTACAAATATAAATGGCAAGAAGGAGAATCGGATTTGCAAAGGGGTTTTCCTCTGTCACCTGCCTGAAATGGCCAAGATGAAGCTTCAGATCATCAAACAGCTCCACCACGTTGGCCTTTCTGTCAGCTGGCTCAAAACAGACCATGCCATGAGGCAGAAAAGGAATCTTGTCCTTCCTTATGATTTCATCAAATACCTTTTGCAACATTGTCGCCACCTTAAGGAGGTTCTTTGCAAGCCCTGCCCGCTATCTGTTGTCCCCATCCAAAAGGTTGCCGATGGCTCCAAGCACAGAGCCTTCTCCAGTGCTCTTTCCTCCAACACTTGGGGCATTCCTCAGGATGCGGTCTGCAAGTCTCGAAAAGGGCAGACTTTGTAACAGGACCTTCCCGTGACCCTCTAAGGTTGCAAGAAAAAGCCCTTCTCCACCAAAAAACATGGACTTTAGGTTTCCTGCCCTTTCAATGGAGTAATCTATGCCGCTTGTAAAGGCTACAAGGCAGCCAGTGTCCACCCTCAACCTCTGCCCATTAAGCTCCTTTTCGATGACAGCACCCCCTGCATGTATGAAGGCCATGCCGTCGCCCTCAAGCCGTTCCAGAATAAAACCTTCTCCGCCAAAGATACCTGTTCCAAATCTTTTGGTAAATGCAATGTCTATCTTTGTTCCGAAGGCAGCACACAAAAAGGCATCCTTTTGACAAAAAAGCACGTTTCCTACAGAAGAAAGATCAAGTGGAACTATATGGCCCGGATAGGGACCTGCAAATGAAACGTGTCTTTTGCCATCGCTTTCGTTTGTGAAATGGGTCATGAAAATGGACTCGCCAGCAAGCCCCCTCTTTGCAGCACTTAGCACTTTGCCCAAAAAACCCGTGCCTGCCTCGCTGCCATCTCCCATCCTGGCCTCAAATGTAATTCCATCCTCCATCCAGTTCATTGCACCTGCTTCGGCAACTACCGTCTCGCCTGGATCAAGTTCCAGCTCCACAACCTGTAGATCGTTACCGTGGACAACATAATCGATCTCGTGACATTTCATAAATACTTCCTCCAGTTTCCTGGTTTTCTGCTACTTTGCCTGTGACAGAAAAAGCTCCTTATTCACAGCAGATCATAGCAAACAACATCTGCTTAATGATTAGCCAAGGGAATCAGGTGGAGACAAAATCCATGGAGACCGTGCTTTAGGATCAGAAGGTTACGATGGAAAAACCTCTTTCCATATATCCTGCAAGGCTTGGATGCCCTGACATATCGTCAAGGAGTGTAAGCCCTGCCTCTTCTGCAGCCCTCAAGGTACCCATCTTGTTGGAACAAGCCCTGCACACCCCTTCCACAAGCCCCTTGTCCTTCACCTTCTTCCAAAGCCCGTTAAGAAAATGCTCCTTCTTTTCAAGATCGGGAATAAGCTTCGTGGAGGCACCTTCCACGATGATCCCTACCTCATAGGACCTTTCTGCCATATCCAGGGCATTTAACAATACGTGAATAAAACACATAGGCTCACCGTTAAACACCACAAGCATAACCTTCTTCATAATTGGACCTCCTTTAAAAGGATACTCACACTATACCACAACTTCTTATTGC
>JALSQG010000125.1 GCA_026985565.1 Deltaproteobacteria bacterium | reverse complement strand
CCAGATGCCGGTAGCAAAATAACTACAGAGCCCAAAAAGAGCACGACTGCCAGGGCCAAGGTCTTCATTCCACTTAGAGGTACGATAATAAACCTGTTTTCAAAGACCTTGCTTGACGTATAAAAGTTGGCCTTCCCAATCAATAAAGGCTCTATTAGCAGCAAAGTCATTGCCAGAAATGATATTGGAATGCTGTTTGCCGTTGCCGCCTTAAAGTCGTAAGTGGCTGAGAAACTTGTAAAGCCTTCCACAGAGAAGACCTGGTATCTCAAATATGAAGGAACGCTGAATTCACCGAGGACAAGGACAAATACCAAAATTGCAGAAAAAAAGATTCCTGGCACCATTAGCCTTGTTGTGATGTTCCACAAAAGCTTCGGCCATGAAAGATATAGGCGGGCCGCCTCCTCAAGCCTTGGATTGACATTTCTTGAAAATGTAATGGAAAGAAGCATTGGTATTGGCAAGTAGATTGTTGAAAGCACAAGAACGCACCCACCAAGGCCAAAAAACATCTTGTGCACAACCTTCATGAAATGGCCGCTCACAAGGATTCCAAACATGCCCAATGGCCCTAAAAGCTGGTCCCAGGATATTGCCACGATGTAAGGAGGAATAAAAAGGGGAATTGAGAAAAAAAGGGTAAAAAATCGGCTCAAGGGCAGATCTGTTCTTCCAAGTAAAAGCCCCAAAGGCACACCAATCATTGTGGTGCTAATGCAGACAAGGGTTGCAAGAGTTACAGAATTTGCAAAAAGATGCCACCTTGCACCTGTTGCCAAAATACCTTTGTATGCCTGGAAACTTAGGTGCCCGTTTAAAAACAGACTGCCCAAGATCATGGACAAGACTGGCAGCAGGCCACACAAAAAAAGGATAAAGGCCGCTGCCAATAGCACCAATTTTTTTGTCATCTAAGACCGGCCCACCTTTTTAAAAAGGGCTGAATCTCCTGCATCTTTTGGGCAACCTGACTGTAGTCCACCTTCATGACCTTTATCTGGTCAAGGGGCCTAAGCCCAGCTGGCATCTTTACACCATCATGGAGGGGAATCTGGGCGCAGTCTGCAAAGGCAAGCCTTTCTTCCACCTCTTTTGAAAGCAGATAGTCAATAAGCCTTTTTGCCTCCCTGGGATGAGGTGCCCCCTTGATCATAAGAACAACGTTTGGCACTACGAAACAGCCTATTCCATCCTCTGACTGATCAGGATAGATCATTTTGACCCCTCGTCCCTGTCTGATTCTGTTTATTGCATCGTCGCTGTCAACCAGGCTAAAATCATACTGGCCAGCAGCCACAAAGTCTGCGCTTTCCCCGTTACTCGTTGATATAGCAACCTCGTTGGCCTTGAGCCCCTCCATGAACGCCTTTGCCTTATTATCACCAAGGACTGTAAAAAGTGCAGCAACATGGGCAGTGGTTGTGCCAAAAAGTGGGTTTGCAATGACTGCCCTTGCCTTCCATCTATTATCAGTAAGATCGAAAATAGAGGTAGGTGGATCCTTGACCCTTTCATTCACTATGAGCACCCGAAGCCTTGCAGAAAAACCTGTCCAGTATCCTTCAGGGTCCTTGAAGTTTGAAGGGATTCCCAGGGAATTCTTTGACACATAGGGCTGTACGACCCCCTTTTCTTTTAGTATCTGGGCCCTTATGGGCTCATTGGCCCAGTAAACGTCTGCCTGGGGGTGGTCCTTTTCTGCAATGAGACGATTCATGACCCCGGTACTCTTTGCCTCTTCAGTATCAAAGACCGCTCTTACCCTTATACCAGTGTCTTTTTCGAACTGCTTGAGAATTGGCTCTGAAAAGACCTGATCCTCAGAAACATAGACCACTACAGTGTTATTGCCTCTACTGCCCCTGTTACCGTTACAAGCAAAAAGCATAGAAATGGCCGGCAAAAAGAGCAGGATAAAGGATATCCACCTTCTTAGCAGTAGATTTGACTTTATTTTCATGCTTATTTTTCGAGCTCCACCTTGAAATCATCAAAGCGTGTTGCAGCATCTGCCTTGGTCCAGAGTCCTACGCCACCTTTACTTTTAAAACGTTCATCAGTGCCATGCAGATACCTTTTGCCATCAAGGTAACATTCATATGTATCATCATGCTGAACAATTTTCATTGTATGATACCTGTCTGATGAAAGCCTTACCCTGGCACTGTTTATCATCATCCTGTGACCATTTGCCACAAAATAGATACGAAAATTGTCTTCAAGGGGATTAAAGCGTGCCACATAATAGTTGTTTCTGTCCTGAACCCTCCACATGATGCCGCCTCCCTGGTCTATCCTGCCTGTTACTGGCTTGAACCTGACAGATATTTCTCCGTTTAAGAATTCTACCTTGTTCGTCCAACAAAGATTAAAGGTGCTTCCAGAATCATGATTCACCCGTGTAAGGGCAAGAACCTTTTGTCCAGAAGGTGCCTTATCGTCTTCGATGACCTCCCATGTGGCAAGAGGCCCTCTTTGCCTTGTGGCCTCTATCTTCCAACCATCAGGAATGGTACCAAGGGGAACGTTTTCAAAATCTAAAAAGTATTGCCGAAGATCTGCTGCAGAACTTTTCAAAGAGGCATCATCCTTTGCCCTGCTAATTTGCGTAAAAAAGACAGTGGAAAAAATGCATACCATCACAAATAGAGAGATTTTTTGAACAATCTTTGATACTTTCATTTTTTTCTCCTTTTCACATGTGACCAAATTACCCAATAGCCTTTGAAATAATAACCGATTTTACAAAAATGACATGTTAATGTCATCCCAGATAGGTAATGGATAAACAGAAAAAGGCAATACTTGTGTTGGCCAAAAAAGACGGACAGAACAATCTTGATGTATAATTTAAAAAAAACGCAGCATGTGTGAAAGGATGCTATTTGTCACTAAGTCGCTTCACATTTTCGAAAAAAGGACAATGTGTAATTATTTACTTGACAAGTGACTAATATGGGGATAAAAAAAGTCTTAATAATCGACTTTATCACGAAACCTTACTGCAATACATCAAGAAACAGGTCAGCGCAATGAATCATACAGACAGTTTCGAGGGCAAGGCCCATCTTACGCCCATTGGCCGAATTATTGACCTGTATGTGGGCGGCCTTCGCTCCATGAAACTTGGTAAGACCTTGTGGAAAATTATTATAATAAAATTAGTGATTATATTTTTGGTATTCAAATATTTTTTCTTTCCAGACGTCTTCCAGCAGGCATTTCATTCAGACACCCAGAGGGCGGAACATGTCTTTCAGGCCCTGACCAGCCCATCACAACCTGCTTTTAATATAGAAAAATCTGTCAATTCCCAAAAAACAACAAAGAGGAGGTAGATTATGGTAGAACAGATTGATCTTGCAACGGTCAACTGGGCACGGGCGCAGTTTGCGCTAACTGCCATGTATCACTGGTTGTTTGTGCCCTTGACCCTTGGACTTACCTTTTTGTGCGCCTTTTTCGAGACAATTTATGTCAAGACGGGCAAAGAGGAGTGGAAGGAGCTGGCAAAGTTTTGGATGAAGCTATTTGGTATCAACTTTGCCATTGGTGTGGCCACCGGAATCATTCTCGAATTCGAGTTTGGAACCAACTGGGCCAACTATTCATGGATGGTGGGGGATATTTTTGGTGCCCCTCTTGCTATAGAAGGCATCGTTGCCTTTTTCCTTGAGGCCACCTTCTTCGCAGTAATGTTCTTTGGCTGGAACAGGGTTTCAAAGGGCTTTCATTTGCTTTCCACTTGGATGGTTGCAATAGGCTCTAATCTCTCCGCACTCTGGATTCTGGTTGCCAATGGCTGGATGCAGTTTCCTACTGGCATGGCCTTCAACCCTGACACTGCACGCTTTGAGATGAAAAACTTTTTTGATGTGGTATTCTCTCCCTATGCCATCAGCAAGTTTACCCATGCCACTACTTCTGGTTTTGCCCTCTCATCCCTTTTCGTTATAGCCGTTTCATCCTATTTCCTTGCAAGAAGAAGGCACGTACTTATGGCAAAAAGAAGCATAGCGGTTGCTTCGGTCTTTGGACTTATTGCCTCCCTCATGCTTGGTTTCACGGGAGATGAGGCAGCCTTTATAGATGCAAAGCATCAGCCCATGAAGCTTGCTGCTATGGAAGGACTTTGGAACGGTACTACCAACGCCCCTATTGTTGCCTTTGGTATCCCAAACGGAATGAAGCAACCTGGTGACCTCCAAGATCCCTTTGTGGTTGAGTTTAAGATTCCTGGCCTGCTTTCCCTTCTTGCTAACAGGCAGGCCGGTAGCTTCGTGCCTGGAATAAACGATCTTGTCTTTGGAAACAAGGCACAAGGCATCACAGGAGTGACCGAAATGATGGATAAGGGCAAGCTTGCAGTCAAATACCTTGCAGAATACAAGGAGGCCAAAAAGGCAGGGGATATGACTAAGGCGTCTCAAGCCCTGTCTGAATTTAACAAGGTCAAAAAATTCCTTGGATATGGCCATCTCAAAACACCAAAGGAATCGGTGCCTCCGGTTTCCATCACCTTCTATTCATTCCACCTAATGGTCGTTGTTGGGACGATCATGATCCTGATCTTCATTCTCTATCTCTTTTATATCACCAAAGGCACCATAGACAGACAAACCTGGCTCTTCCCCATTGGGATACTTGGCTTCATCCTGGCCTATATTGCAGGTGAAGCGGGTTGGGTTGTTGCAGAAGTTGGCCGGCAACCGTGGGCCATTCAAGGTCTTCTTCCTGTATCTGTTGCCCGTACTGACATTGCATCAACCAATGTAAAGCTCACCTTTTTCATGTTCCTGGTGACCTTCACATTGCTTCTAATAGCCGAGGTCAGGATAATGCTCACGCAGATACAGATCGGACCAAAGGAGGTGAACTAAATGATTGGAAACCTTGACTTAGCAACACTTCAGAAACTATGGTGGCTACTTGCCTCCGTGGTGGGTTCCCTCTTTCTATTCCTCACGTTTGTACAGGGTGGACAGACCCTTATATGGCAACTTGGAAAGAATGAAAAGGAAAAGTCCCTGATCATAAATTCCATAGGCAGAAAATGGGAGCTTACCTTTACGACCCTTGTCCTTTTTGGTGGCGCGTTATTTGCCGCTTTCCCAAAATTCTACGCAACAAGCTTTGGCGGTGCCTATTGGGTATGGATTGCCATACTCTTTACCTTCATCGTACAGGCGGTTAGCTTCGAGTACAGAAAAAAGCCAAACAATCTATTTGGACCCGTGGTTTATGAGGCCTTTTTGTTCATAAACGGTGCAGTTGGCATCCTTCTCATTGGAGCAGCAGTTGGTACCTTCTTTACTGGCTCAAACTTTGTCTTAAACGAATACAACCTGGTAAAATGGACAAACCCCATGAGAGGGCTTGAGGCGGCACAGAACATATTCAACATCTCTCTGGGCCTCTTTCTGGTTATGAACGCAAGGGTCCTTGGGGCTCTTTATCTTTTAAACAACATCGACTTTACAGGCATGGAAGAGTTCAAGGAACGGACAAGGCGGGCCGTTTTTGGAAACTTTGTCGCTGCCTTACCCTTTCTTCTTATTGTGCTCGTAGGGCTTGTAACCATGGAGGGCTTTGACGTGAACATGACAACTGGAGCTGTTTCCATGGTACCCTTCAAGTATCTGAAGAACCTGGT
>JALSQG010000124.1 GCA_026985565.1 Deltaproteobacteria bacterium | reverse complement strand
TGGTCATCCGGCGATATTTCTTAATGAATCTTCCACCAAAGACCTAAAGGCAAGCTCGGCACCAAGGTCCTTCGAATCTGTATCCTTACTTGTTACCGTCTTGAAAAATTCCTGGCATATCTTGTGGCGATCCCTACCCCATGAAGAGGTCTCGCCCATCTTCTGCCTTTTAAGAAGCTCTTTTGAGGCATTTTCATAGTCACGTCGGCCATGGGCCCAGTTTGTCACATGTTCAAAGTAGATAAAGGCCCTGTCAAGCAGTATGTAGAGAAGCTGAATGTTACTAACCGGGCCAACCCTCAAGGTTTCCTTGTCCAAGGAGATACCAAGTATCTTTCTGCCAGATAGCAGCTCTTTCCCCCCGTAGGCTGCTCCCAAGCCACCGACAATCCCGCCTGCTACTGAAAAAAGCCCCATGGAAAGCCCACCATGGCCAAGATCCAGGACAGCGCCTGTTGCAGCACCCCCCAATGCACCTGCAACGATAAGTTGCCTTTTCGAAAGGCCGAGAAATTCCCAGGTGCGCTTACTGAAAAGATCTTCCTGAACTATGGAGTGTCCTGGCAGCGCGGCATCAAGGAGATTGTGTTTGTAGATCTTTCTTATGGCATCATGGGCCTTTCTCTCCCTTTCTTTTGCAAAAGTGCGATAGTCCCCAAGAAGCCTCTCCTTGAGTCTTCCTTCCCCTATTTTATTGGCACTGCCAAGTCTTTTTTGCCTGGTATAACCAAGGATGTCCCGTAGCATGGAAACAATCGTTTCAGCGCTTAGCTGTCTCCTTGCCTTCCAGTCAGCCATAAGGCTTTCAATAACAGAGTCAAGCAAGGTGGAAAGGTCTTGGTCTATTGCCTTTAGGCTTTTAAGAAGATCGATCCGGTTCCTGAAGGTAGCCCGGCATGAGTTGAAGATCCTTATTGTATTAAAATGCTTTCTAAACTCCTCCTGCCATGAGCCAATGAACTGCTCTTGATCTTTCTTACAATTTATAACTGCCATCCTGGGCCGTCCTATGATCCTCAAAATCTCCATCTCTGCCTTGTCTGCCCGCCGAATAGGACGCGATCCATCAACCACGAATATAACTCCATGGGCCCTATCAATGGGTGCAAGAAGTTCGCAATCATCTTTAAAGGCAGGATCATTGATATGCTCATCAATAAATGTAGTAATAATGTCCTTGCTTGGCCCAGTGTATTCCTGCATCCACTTAAGTGTCCGAAGGGGGTTTTGAAAGCCAGGTGTGTCAACGAAACGAATTATCTCATCTCCATCCACCACAACTGGAAAACTTCGACACTTTCTCGTCTCACCAGGATAAGGGCTTATTCTCACGGAATCATCCTCAGTCAAGGTGGAAAGCACCGATGATTTGCCCTCGTTTGGATGGCCAGCAATTACGAACTCTGGAACAGTTTTTTCTGCCATTTGATTTAAAGCCTTATGACCTCAAGATTAGGATCAGAAAGGGGAAAAAGCCTGTTTTTCCACACCTTGAAATCGCTATCTTTAACTGGCTCCATGCCCCCATCTGCTAAGGGCATGCCTGAAAGAAGAACAACAATGGCAAGGGACTTTTTAACTTCACCCCTTATGGCCTTTAAAAAAGAGAGAAATTCTTCTACAGGCGGCTGCCATGCCTCCTGAAGTATCACCAGGGCTACATCTTTTAAGGGCCCTTTGATTTCCTTTAAAAACCTTGCATTCCTGACATTCATAGCTTCATCAAAACCATAAACACCTAAGATCTTAAAACCAAGCCTTGAAAGCTGTTTTTCTATTAGGTTAATATCCGTCTCCTCCAAAAGCTCGTCTGGAACAAGAAGCAAGGCCTTTTGCACCAGCTTGGATGAGGACCCGCCCCATATTTTTTCATCTAAGACAGCTGTCCTTTCGACATCTTGTGAAACAAAACCTTGGGCATTGCATCTATGTCTTTTTTTGTCTTCCACCTTATTTTGAAGCGTGCCCTGCGGTTGCACCTCTGCCTTGGTATCAACCAAAGGGGTTATCATCCTTCTAATCACCTTTCTAAATGGAGCCTGGTTGAATTCAAGTCTCAACAACTGCCGTTTCATGTTCCATTTTGCCCAAAAAATGAGAAGTAGCCTTGGAAATATGGCATAAAACAAGATACAGAGACACAGAAATGGCCACCAAGAGGTCAAGTCCCTTGTGGCAAGGTGATATATGCCCTCTTTCAGGACCATCCTTGTCCCTTCGATTTGTGAAAGACTTGGATAACCAGTGCCTTCTGGGAAAAGCCAGGACCAAGGAAGTGCAAGCACCTTTACAAGCAGATACACGCTCTTAGGGCCTATCTGCAGGGTAGTTTGCCATCCAAATGCAAGATCAGACCCTGCCACCTTTAACAAGGTTGCAGACAGGGCCCCAACATTGAAACCAAGGGCAAAAAGTTGCACCAAAATAAAAAAAGGCCATAAAAACAAAGAGCCGTATATTTGCTTTTTCATGAAAATGGCAGATAGAGCGCCTTTCATTTGAGATAGAGTGAAATAAGGCATGCGATCCTTGAAAGAAGAGACGACCTTTTCAAACAAAAAGGAAAAAAGATGCCTTAGCATATCTGCAATGAAAAGGCCCTTGAGCGTGCCTTTTATCCTTGAGTGAAAAAGCAAACCAAGGCCGCTTATAAGAAATAGGCCCATTTGCAAAAATACGAATATCGAAAGAAACAAAAAGACATTTACAGGGGTCTTGCCATGGTATGACAAAACAGAAAAGGCAAGCCCGCCGCCTGAAACAAGGCCTGAAATAAAAAGTGCCCATTTAAAAAGCCTGTAAAGCTCATCCCATATCCTGCCAGGAAGGATCACTCCTTGGCCAAGCTGCCTTCTTCTGGCACTAAGCCACATTAAAAGATAAAAACGCTCAGGATGAGATGCCCTTTTGACTCCTGTTATTTTTTCAAGGCCCTTATAAATCTTCCTGTCTCTTTCCTTAAACCCGTCGTCCCTACCCTTTTCAGACTCTATCTCATCAAGATGGATGAAGTACTCAAGATCTATAATGTCTGGCAGGTCAAATCGCTGTTTTTCTAAATCCACAGTGCTTGTGATTTGGCCTTCTTTTTCTCTCACGCCTGTTCCTTTTGTTACATCCATTATTACATCTATCTATTATGACTGGTGAATCCGAAAATAAAGGATCCTTTGAACCAAAAGGGAAATGCCGATTACAGTTTCCACCAATAACGAAAAGAAAACTACAACCAACCACTGCTATTTTCCACAACGGTTTTGGCTTTCCAAACTAAATAACAAGTAAAATAATTATCTTATAGACAATTTCTACCCTTATTGATATGTTTAAATTCTGTTGAATTAACGAGGTCTAAGAAATGGATATCAACAAAATTACAAGACGTATTTTTTTAAAAGGCACTCTTGCAGCAGCATTTGCTGGTGGCATGTTGAAAAGGAGGCTTCCAAGATTTGGACAAACTGGTCTTAAGACTGCCAAGGGTCAGGAAAGTAACACCGAAATATATTATCACCTAAAGATTCGAAGAAGACCCTGCCTGATAAATGGTCAAATAGGCCTTCCCATCACCATAAACGACTGTTTTCCTGGTCCCCTTATAAGGCTCAAAGAGGGAAAGAATGCCATCATAAAGGTGACCAACCAGTTGACTGAATCAACGTCCGTTCACTGGCACGGCATCCTTTTGCCCTATCAGATGGACGGTGTTCCAGGGGTGGTCTTTCCTGGAATAGCCCCTGGTGAAAGTTTTACCTACACCTTTCCTGTAAAATAAAGTGGAACCTACTGGTACCATTCCCACACAGGTCTTCAGGAACAACTTGGCCATTACGGGCCCCTTATCTGTG
>JALSQG010000123.1 GCA_026985565.1 Deltaproteobacteria bacterium | reverse complement strand
AACCGGCCCTATTCCCCTTCCAATTGGCTGGGTGCCATCTGTTATGACTGCCTCAAGATGTATCCCGATCCTGTCGCCTACGTACTCGAATATCTTTCTCAACTGGTTGGCATATTCCCTTTTTCTCACCTTTGCAGTAGGGCCCAGGGGAATATCGAGTATCAGATGGGTTGAACCAGCAGCAAGCTTTTTTGAAAGTATGGATGACACCATCTGGCCAGGGGCATCTATGCCCAAGGGCCTTTCAACTGTTATAAGGATGTCATCCACTGGCGCAAGCCTTGAGGTGCCTCCCCAAGCAAGACAGCCCCTTTCCTTCTTCACTATCTCCCTTAGTCTCTCAGGGGATAGCTCAACCTGGGCAAGGACCTCCATGGTGTCAGCCGTGCCAGCCGGTGATGTTATGGCACGGCTTGAGGTCTTTGGAATGGGCATGCCATAGGCAGCAACTATGGGCACAACTATCATGGACGTCCTATTGCCAGGAATGCCTCCTATGCAGTGTTTGTCTGCAACAAGGGGCTCGTCCCACTTGAGCCTCTGGCCTGTAGCTGCCATTGCCTTTGTGTAGGAAAGCACCTCGCTTCTTTCAAGGCCTGTTTCCACACAGGCCACCAAAAAGGCTGCCATCTCCATCTTGGAATATTTGTTGGCAACAATATCCTGGGTGATGGCAAAAAAATCATGCTCTGAAAGTACATCCCCAGCTATCTTCCTTCTTACGGCATCCATGGAGCCAGGAGGCTCTGGGTGATCCACCACAACTGCCGCACCTTCTGGCAGGCCAAGCTGCTGAAAGGCCTGCTCGGAAACACCAAGCTCACCAGGTGAGACGATGTCATTCCTCAAGACAACATGAAGCAGGGCCAGGATGGTTTTACCATCTGCTGTGATCTTTATCTTGGACAATGCCTGAAAACCAGCAGCCCTATAAACGCAGCAGTCCTTATTCATGTAGGCCACATTTTCCCTGTAGGTGTCTATGCCTATCCGGCGCAGTTTTAGTCTCTTTTTGGTCATTGATCTAAAATCCCCACACAAAAAGTATCGATAGCCTAATATCAGAACTCGAACCTTGCCACCACAAAGGTGTGGTCAGAAGGCTTTGGGAGCATCCTTGGTTCAAGGTCGATAAAGCTGTCTTTGATACAGGAGGCAAGAGGCCCGGTTGAAAGAATGTGATCTATGCGCCAGCCAAGCCTTCGCTCAACAGATTTGGGAATGCGATAGTCAAAGAAGGAATACTGTTTGGGCTCTCCTGGGTGAATCAGCCTGAAGCAGTCTTTCATCCCCCAATGGAGAAATCTCTTGAATGCGGCCCTTACAGACTCGTGAAAACAAACATGGTTGCCTTTTAGCTCTGGTGCATAAACGTCTATGGGTTCAGGCGCAACGTTCATATCCCCGCACCAGATCACTTTGGATGAGGCGCCAAAGTCTGAATCCATTAGTTCCAGCAACCGTGAGAACCACTCGAGTTTCTTTTGAAAGGCTGGATGATCCAAAGAACGACCCTGGGGAACGTAGGAATTAATTATATGGATGCCCCTGACCTTCAAACATACCTGCCTTGCCTGCTCTTCAGGGTCTTTCGTATCCGGAAAGCCAAAGAAGACAGGCTCCATCTTATGTGGACTTATAACTGCAATACCGTTGTATGCCTTTTGGCCCCTGAATACGACATTGAGGCCAAGCTTCTCAAAGGGCTCTATTGGGAAATCCCCATCCTGGACCTTTGTTTCCTGAAGGCACAGGCAATCAACTGGATTTTTCTCAAGCCAGGGAATGATTATATGAAGCCTTGCCCTTATTCCATTTGTGTTAAAAGTTGCAACAGTAAATGAATCATTCTTCATATTTTTCACCTATAATTTCCGCATGTTACTATTTACATCCAATAATTGCCATAAATTGTCATATTGACAATCCAGATTACACTGTTATTTTTTAGCGCAATTTTCACAACAAAAAAGGAGGAAATCATGAGTAAAAACCTGCAAGAATATTGGAGGAAGAATGTGACCTTTATGTCGTTTCTTCTGGCTATATGGGCCATTGTTTCCTATGGGTGCGGGATCCTGTTCGTAGAACCTCTTAACGCAATCAGAATCGGGGGGTTTCCCCTTGGCTTCTGGTTCGCACAACAAGGATCCATCTATGTGTTCGTATGCCTCATCTTTATTTATTATGCCTATATGCAGAAGCTTGACAGGGAATATGACGTCCATGAATAGAGCGTTTTGTTTTTTTCAGGGAGATCTTCGAGTTTTTTAAATCCAAAATATAACTTAACCTTCAGGAGAGGAGATCGGTTATGTCTATACTTGCTTGGACTTATATAATGGTAGGGCTGACCTTTGGCATCTACATTTTCATTGCCTGGATTTCCAGGGTGCGAGATACTAAGGGTTTTTATGTGGCAGGCGGCGGTGTGCCACCACTTGCAAACGGTATGGCAACTGCTGCAGACTGGATGAGTGCAGCCTCTTTCATATCCATGGCTGGGCTTATTTCCTTTTTGGGCTATGCTGGTTCCATATATCTAATGGGTTGGACTGGCGGTTACGTGCTCCTGGCACTTCTTCTTGCCCCTTACCTTAGAAAATTTGGAAAATACACAGTGCCAGACTTTGTTGGTGACCGGTACTACTCTGACACTGCAAGATTCGTGGCACTGGTATGCGCCATTTTCGTATCTCTTACATATGTTTGTGGCCAGATGAGAGGTGTTGGAATCGTGTTCAGCCGCTTCCTTGAAGTACCTGTGAACACAGGGGTGCTCATTGGCATGGCCATCGTGTTCTTCTATGCCGGGCTTGGTGGCATGAAAGGTATCACCTGGACCCAGGTGGCCCAGTACACGGTTCTCATAACTGCCTACCTCATTCCTGCGGTTTTTATTTCCATGAAAATTGCAGGTACTGGCATCCCACAGATAGGACTTGGTGGCACGGTCCAGACTGGACAGTACACCGGTCAATACCTACTTGACGTATTAGACAAGCTGAATACAGACTTGGGCTTTACGGCCTATACGCAGCCAGGGGCAAAATCAATGCTTGATGTCTTCTGTATCACATTTGCCCTCATGGTGGGTACGGCAGGCCTGCCCCACGTTATCATCAGGTTCTACACGGTTCCAAGCGTTAGGGCAGCAAGGCTAAGTGCAGGCTATGCCCTCTTGTTCATAGCAATTCTCTACACAACAGCGCCTGCAGTAGCCGCATTTGCCCGCTACAACATGATAGACACCATCAATGACAAGCCCTACGCAGAGGCGCCTTCCTGGTTCAAAAACTGGGAAAAGACAGGCCTTATTGCATGGGTGGACAAAAACAATGACGGTATAATTCAGTATAGGGCAGGAAAGCCATTTGTGGGAAAACCAAAATTTGTAAAGGGCAAAACTGGGCCTCTTGGACAAAAAATAGTTGCCAACAAGCTCACCAACTCACCAAACGAGCTTTATGTTGACAGGGATATAATGGTGTTGGCAAATCCAGAGATCGCAAACCTGCCAAACTGGGTCATTGCCCTTGTTGCCGCAGGCGGCCTTGCTGCAGCCCTTTCAACAGCGTCAGGATTGCTACTTGTTATTGCATCTTCCATATCCCATGACCTTTATTACCGAATGATTAACAGGAAGGCCACAGAGAAGCAGCGCCTTATGGTTGGCCGTATTATGATCGGTATTGCTGTGTGTATTGCTGGATATTTTGGTATCAACCCTCCCGGGTTTGTGGCACAGGTTGTGGCCTTTGCCTTCGGACTTGCTGCCTCGTCCTTCTTCCCCATCATTGTCTTGGGTATATTCTCTGCCAGGACCAACAGAGAAGGGGCAATTTGCGGAATGCTTGCAGGTATCATCTTCACTGCGGCATACATTATCTATTTCAAATTCATGGGAGGAACCAAGGATCAGTGGCTCTTTGGTATCAGCCCTGAAGGGATAGGCACCATTGGCATGATAATAAACTTTGTAGTGACCTATGTGGTATCATCTATGACAAAGGCACCTCCAGAAGAGATCCAGGAGCTTGTAAATTCCATTCGTACACCACGGGGTGCAGGAGCTGCAGTGGATCACTAAATAGAAGTTAAATGAACTGGTTATAAGGCATCCTTTCTTGGAGAGGATGCCTTTTTTTGTGTTCTTGGTTAAGATAAAAGAAACTACATGGAGAGTATTTTTATGAAAGATCTGCAACTTATGTATCCAAGACGTACGTGCATCATCGTCATTGATCCACAAGAAAGGCTTATGAAAGCAGTGGAAAAGCCTGAAAGGGTCGTTGGAAATACAAACCTTCTTATGAGGACAGCCGAGATTTTTGATATCCCAGTAATTGCCACTACCCAGTACAAAAAGGGCCTTGGCCCCATTGTCTCAGAAATAGAGCTACCACAAAAAGGGCTCTATTTTGCTGACAAGACAGAATTCAACTGTTTCTACAACAAGGATTTTCAGAATATAGTCAACAAGCTTCCAGCCTCTGTTGACACCCTGGTCCTTACTGGAGTTGAGGCCCACATTTGCGTATTCCAGACTGCGCTTTCATCACTTCGTGCCGGCTATAACACCTGGGTTGCGACTGATGCTGTTTCTTCAAGAAAAAAACGAAATGCCAAACAGGCCATAAGCCTTATGCAGGCGTCTTCCATTTGGTGCGCCCCAACTGAAACCATCGTGTATCAGCTTCTTAAAAAGGCCGGGACCGACCAGTTCAAGGCCATGCTGAAACATTTAAAGTGAGCAAAAACCTTTTAGATGAGATAATGACCACCTACCTTCCATGGACGCTAACTGCAATCAGCATCTTTGCGGCTGTACTAAATATCAAGAAAAAAAGGGCAAGCTTTGCCATCTACACCCTGGCAAATATAGGCTGGATTGCCGTAAACATCTATCATGAGATATATGCCCAGGCGGCGCTCTTTGTGGTATTTACCGGGCTTTCCACATGGGGATGGATCGAATGGGGAAGAAGAAAGTGGAAGGTGTGAAGGTAGGCTGGCAAACATTTGATCACGTTGCAGACATAGGCATTAGAGGTGTGGGTAAAAGTTGCGAGGAGGCCTTTGAAAACGGGGCCAAGGCCCTTTTCTCTTTACTTGTGGAAGATACGTCCAAGATATCATGCACTCTTGACAGACACATTCAATGTGAATCCTTCGACCTTACCGGGCTTTTTGTGGCCTGGATAAACTCCCTTATTGCAAAGGCAGACATAGAAGAAATGGTCTTTTGGAAGTTTGAGGTAAGGATTCAGGAACTTTCCCTTTCAGCCACGGCTTCAGGGGAGAAATGGCAGAGGGAAAAACATGGCAGGGGTATTGAGGTTAAAGGGGCCACCTTTACTGAGGCAAGGGTGGAAAAAATAAATGGCCTCTGGATAGCCCAATGTGTTGTTGACGTATAAAAAGGAGGGCCATATGGAAAGTGCAAAATTAAACAAGGTGGCAAAGTGCATATGGCAGATCCCAAAAAGCGGACAGATGAAAGTGCCTGGCTACATCTTTGCAGACAAGGTGCTTCTGTCTGAAATGGATGATAAGGTCTTTACCCAGCTTACGAATGTTGCCTGTCTTCCAGGCATAGTCAAGGCCGCCATGGCAATGCCTGATGCGCACTGGGGTTATGGCTTTCCCATAGGTGGAGTTGCCGCTTTCGACCCTGATGAAGGCGGAGTTATCTCTGTTGGTGGTGTTGGATACGACATTTCCTGCGGAGTCAGATGTCACAGCCTGGACATGAAAAAAGAAGAAGTAATGCCTGTCCTTCCTGAGCTCATGGATGAACTTTTCCGTTCCATACCGGCAGGAGTTGGTTCCACTGGAAAGATAAGACTTACGGCTTCAAAACTGGATGATGTTTTGAGACACGGGGCACAATGGGCAGTGGATCATGGTTATGGTAACGAGCATGAGCTTGAATACATTGAGGAACATGGCAGGATCAAGGATGCTGACCCAGGAAAGGTATCCTCTATGGCAAAGGAAAGACAGAAAAAGCAGATAGGAACCCTTGGTTCTGGGAATCACTATCTTGAGATTCAATATGTGGATGAAGTCTTTGACAGGGAAACTGCAACGGCCTTTGGCCTTAACGAAGGTTGCGTAGTAATTTCCATACACTGCGGTTCTCGTGCCCTCGGGCACCAGATCGGGACCGACTATCTCCAGGTCCTTGGTGCAGCTGCCAAAAAATACCAGATTCCTATTAGGGAAAGAGAGCTTGTTTGTGCTCCCATAAAGTCAAAAGAGGGCATGGATTACTTCAAGGCGGTTGGCTGCGGCATAAACTGTGCATTAGCCAACAGGCAGGTGCTTGGCCATTTGACAAGACAAGTGGTCAGAAAGATATTACCCAAGGCCTCGTGCAGACTCATTTATGATGTCAGCCATAATACGTGCAAGGTTGAAAAGCACAAAGTTAATGATAAAATGCACAAACTTTATGTGCACAGAAAGGGAGCAACAAGGGCCTTTGGCCCAGGTCACAAAGAGCTTCCGAGGCAGTACAGGGAGGTGGGACAGCCTCTGTTCATAGGAGGAACCATGGGTACCTGCTCCTTTATACTTGCAGGTACTGATCGTGGAGAGGAGCTTGCCTGGAGCAGTGCCTGCCACGGCGCAGGTCGTTCCATGAGCAGACGGGCTGCCCTTAAAAGGTGGAAGGGAAAGGCAGTCATCAATTCCCTGAAGGCAAAGGGCATAATCCTAAAGGCTGCAAGCCTCAGGGGGGCCGCAGAAGAGGCTCCGGAAGCATACAAGGACGTTGAAAGGGTGGTCGAAACAACAAATGAATCGGGATTGGCAAAAAAGGTGGCAAGACTCAAGCCCCTTGGGGTTATCAAGGGTTGATATATCAAGGACTTGGTTTTGGACCTCGTTAACTCTTTTTCTCTTGTTTTATTTTTCCATGTGTCATGTGGTACTTGCAACTGAAACCGGGGCAAAATCAACTGTAAAGGCCACCTCTCAAGACACTAAAAATGTGGCCGTCAACTCCAATAAGGCCCTTTCAAAGGTCCAAGATTCAACAGACAAAATCACAAAAATAGTGCCAGATAAGTCCTTTAAGTGGCAGGAACATCGAGACATCCTTCCCTATGAATACGCCCAGGTAACGGAACAGCCTGCCCCTGTGTTCAGGACTGCCTGGCAGGATATTTCAGATAAAAGACCGCTCAGACAGCTCTTCGGGGGTTTCATATGGGTATCTCTTGAAACGCCTTTACCCATCAAATCTGGCAAATTCACCTGGTATCACATCAATCAGAATGAATTTGTACAGTCCAACTATTTGTCATTCTTCAAGGTTTCGACATTTAAGGGTGTTGACCTGAAATCCCACCCCCTTGATGGCACGTATGGCTGGCTGGTGCTTGACACCTATACTTCTACCGTTCCTGGCAGGCAGGAATACATTGACGGAGAACTTGTTGAGAAACATACGCTGGTCAAGGTCTTGGAGACCAAGATGATCAATGGCCAAAAATGGCTCAAGCTTGCCAAGGGGAAATGGGTGGATGGCAGGAGAGTTGCCCTCATAACTGATCCTATAAAACCTTCCAAGATACCACCCGGTGTCAAATGGATAGATATCAACCTTTATGAACAGGTTCTTGAGGCATTTGAGGGAGACACCATGGTCTATGCAACCCTTATCTCTTCCGGGCTTCCAGAATTTGAAACCCCTACTGGTATTTTCCGCATCTGGGGGAAAAGACGCATGGCAAAGATGAGTGGCGGAAAGAAGGACGTGGATTATTACTTTCTCGAAGACGTTCCCTATCACATGTATTTTTCACAAGGTGTTGCAATGCACGGGGCTTACTGGCACGACAACTTTGGCATGAAACAGTCTCACGGATGCGTAAATCTGGCTCCAAGAGACGCCTTCTGGCTCTTTCACTGGACCACTCCACGCACCTTTGGAAACAGATTTATAAAGGCCTCCCCTTCAAACCCAGGGACCTACGTTTTTGTTCACTATTAGCGGTAGTTATAACAGAGGGGTCAACAACAGGCCTCTTTTCCCTCTTGGGAAGGCCGCTTATGATTATGACCGGGGTCCCAACGGAGGTTACCTCAAATAGCTCCTGCACGTCTTGGTTCCTAAGGGCAATACATCCCCTGGTCCAGTCCCAACCGATGCCTCCACCATGTATACAGACGGCACCGCCAAGCTTTGTGAACCAGGGCGGTCTCTTCCCATGGTCAATAGCAAAAATTATGGCATCGTACTGTTTCTTTGTGATAAAGCCCATGCGAAGCCCTCTGAGGGCATCTTCCTTTGAAGGATAGCTTATGCCAAGGGCCTTGTAATACTTGCTCTTGGGATTTTTGCTGCATATGAAGAACCTTCCCTCTGGTGTACGGCCATCCCCTGCCTTGATTTTGTCATTCAATGGGTCAGGCCCAAGATTGATAGGGTATATCCTCATGAGTGTTTCCCCTGAGAATAGGTAGAGGATGTGACGTTTCTTGTTGATTACTATTTTGGGATCTTTGAGGGGCTTTGGCAGGGGTTGATAAAGATACTTCAGATTACTTCGCCACTGACAGTTACTGTAAGAACGGGAAAGATCAAAAGGAGGAATGAGTTTTAATGAATATCTTGGAAGTTTTCTTTCCTTGTCTCCACAACCAGGCAACATAAGGACCAAGGAAACCAACAAAACAATGTATGTCGTAGTGCTGGTCTTTTGCAACATCTGCTCCCCTCCCTGCCAAGTTGCAATTAAATCAAGGCTATACGAAATTTTGCTAAAAGACAAGTACTTAGTAGAAAATTTATTTACATGGCAAAAATTAATTACTGGTATATCCTTTTCCCAAACGGGAACCAATGGTGCAACTATTACTGTTTATACAAAAAGTAATTGAATAACGGTTCATTAATATGGCTGATGCCTTAACTTTGGCCTATGTATGATGGACTTTTGCACAATCAGGCTGGAATATCTTGCCTGCAGTAACAGGCCATATTAATTTTCCATGAACCTAACCATCCCATATTGGAGGAATTCATGAGGAAAAGCCAAAATGGTCTTTTACTCTTATGAGCGTGAGTCCCTTCGGACGCTCGTTGCTGTTACACCATCAAGAGGCCTTACAGATGATAGCCTGGTTGTCATGGAAGAGGCTCCTCTAATCAGTGGACTTGAGACACTTTCATAATCTGTTGCTGGCAAGGGATTTTAGGCACTACTTACGGCAAGGAGGAACATATATGAACATAATAAGAAAAGATTTAAGGGGCATGATTACAGGCATCATGGCCCTTCTTTTTGTTTTAGCTATCTCTATCAGTTCCTTTGCGTCAACGGCTTCGGAGATAGATAAGAGCGTTGACAAGGCATTAAACCGGCTCTTTCAAAAAACCCCTGAAGTACGCCAGCTTGCCAAAAAGGCAAAGGGCATTCTTGTCTTCCCTAAGATATACAAGGCTGAATTCATAGTGGGGGCACAATATGGTGAAGGTGCCTTAAAGGTCAATGGGCACAGTGTTGCCTATTATAAGAGCGTTGGTGCCTCCTACGGACTTCAGGCAGGTGCTCAGGCCTTTGGTTATGCGCTCTTTTTTATGACAGATGATGCACTAAAGTATATGCTGAACAGCAACGGATGGGAGATAGGTGTTGGCCCAAGCATAGTGGTTGTGGACGCAGGTAAGG
>JALSQG010000122.1 GCA_026985565.1 Deltaproteobacteria bacterium | reverse complement strand
AAGAAAAGGACAGATACGTCCATATCTTGCCTTCTTACAAGTGCTGAAAGCTGCAAAAAACAGGTTGCGCAAAATGTTAACAACGCTTTTGCATCAGAACCTTTGATCTGCTCAACCTTGGCCTCTTCATATGACTTTAAAGGCTTGGTAATGCCTGCCCTTAAAAGGCCACCTCCACAGCAGACAGAATTTTCTGAAGGTGTTACCAGCTCTTTAAGATCACTGAACATGGCATCCAAAATGGCCCCATATTCGTTAAATACGCTTCGGCCTTCCAACAAAAGACACGGCTCCTGAAGCGTAACAGGCCCTTTTAGCTTCTCTGATGCAGCAAATCTACCCCTTTTTAAGCCCTCTGCCACAAGATCAAGACTTGAAACTACCTCCATATTTGCCTGTTCATTAAAGCCTGTCCATTTTCTAATGGCCTTTGAAGAAAGGCGGTTAAGGCAATCATCAACAAGGCATCTTTTGATACCAAGCTCTTTGCAAATCAAGGTGAGCCTTCTCATCCAGAGATCTTCATTTTGAGAACCTTTTGCATGGATGGTAATCTCTGCACTTGAAAAAGGAAGGCTTGTAATGGTCCAGTTTTCTTCCAAAAGCCCAAAAAGCGTGCAGTAATCTGCCAGTATTTCAGGCTTTTCTTTCAAAAGAATAGGATCCATCAAAAGAAGAAGGCTTGCTCCTTTTTTGTCAACTGGAATCTCAAAATCCGCTTGCTTACTCCTTTGTCTGTAAAGCCCCTGGGCCTTCTCCACAAGAGACATATACTGCCTGGGTGTGATGCTTTCGGAATTGGAGAAACACATCTCGGAAAAAATGGCCCTTTCAAGCCCCTTGGGGACGAAATCTTGCCCCCTAAGGTCTCTTAAAAGAAGGACGATCTTGGGAATCTCTATTCCCATGGGGCATACAGACTCGCACATCCCACAAAGAGAGCAGTTCCAAAGCCAACTGGTGTTAAGTGTATCTTCATCAAGCCCCTTGATGATGGATTGCACCAGTCGGAATGGATCCATTTCCCCTTGTTCAGAAACAGGGCAGACGTTGCTGCAACTGCCACATCCAAGGCAGGTCATAAGGTTACTGTCTCCAAGATCCTCGATTACCCTTGTTGCAAGCCTTCCGCTATGTGTCAAGATCTCAGGACCTTCCATTATCTCCTTCCTTGTTTATATCCCTTCTCGTATAAATGAGAATGCGTTTGCCTTTTGGCACAAGCTTGGCTTCAAAACCCATGTCCAGATACCTGGAGATTGCCTTTTGTGCCCTTTCGTCTTCCCTGTAAATCCTGCCGTCCCAATAGTAGTTTTTACCGTTCACATGATGAACAAGTTCGTTTTCCGTTTTCACAGATGGGGCTTTCAAGGATACACGGGGTCTGCCAAAGGCAGGGTTTGGGCCAAGTCCCTTTAGACGTTCAGTCATTTCCGAAACCATTTGGGCAAACCGAGCCGCCTCTGCTGCGCTCACCCACCCCATGAAAAAGCGCTCTTTGTCAATTCCAAGGTCCGACAGTGTCTCCTCTATAAGCTCCTTTCTGCCCATGGCAGACTCGTTTCCAGATCCGTAGTGGCATTGGCCCAGGTGGCATCCTACAATCATCACCCCGTCAATGCCCTTTAGCAGCGGCTCTATCACCCAGTCTGGATGAACCATGCCAGAGCACGTAACCTCAATGGCCCTCAAAGATGCAGGATAGGAAATCCGACCTGAGCCTGCCTGGTCTGCGGCATTGTAACCACACCACTGACACAAAAAGCAGAGTATCTTTGGAACAAAATCATCCCCGCTCATCCACTGCCTCCATTGACATCAGGGCCTCTATCTGGACCTTTATCTCACAAGGCATATAGCCTGGAATCCCAACTGCATCCTTTGGGCACACGGCAGTGCATGCCCCGCATCCAGTACAGACCGATTCATCTATTTCTGCCATCTGTTTCACCTGGCCGTCCCTTACGAACTCGCAGAGAGACAAGGCCTGCTCTTTGCATACGTCAAGGCATAGGGCGCAACCGTCACACCGCTCTGTAAGTACGGTTGCTGTCAGGTTTTCCGACACGACCCTATCCTTTGAGAGAAAGGAAATGACCTTAGAGGCAGCCGCTTCTGCCTGACTCATGGATTCTTCCACCTCCTTTGGATGGTGGGCAAGCCCGGCAACAAAAAAGCCGCTTCGTCTAAGTTCACACGGCCTAAGTTTCAGGTGAGCCTCTTGGAAGAAACCATCCGGGCCAACAGGCACCTTTAACAGATCTGCAAGCTCTCTGTTGTTTTCCTGGTCTGGTTCTATGGCTGCGGCCAAGATGACAAAATCTGGCCTCAAAACCACATC
>JALSQG010000121.1 GCA_026985565.1 Deltaproteobacteria bacterium | reverse complement strand
CTGCGGGTCCATCAATCCTGACCTAATAGTCAAGACGCTCAATTCCGCCAGGGCTAAATGTCGTAATCCCCTCCTGCGGGTCCATCAATCCTGACTCTTACTCTAAAAATATCAATAATTCCGGCCTGTAGTCCAGCCTTTTCTGCACATGTCCATATTTTCCATGAAATTTTTCTGCTTCCCGCCTAAAATATGATTTCTACACACCACAACTCACTGTTTTTATTATCAAAACATTTTTTGCACATGTGCCATCCTTCCACCATAGTTAAATATCAGCAAATATCGTAGTAAATTCAATGCACTACACTCAACAATAGTCTGATTCAAAAGATTTTTTAACAACTGCCCAAGCATATGCAAAAACATGCTTTATACAAATAGTTTCATCTCAAATTTCAGTTTAAAATAAATAAGAGCAAATAATACCTAAAAAAATCAACGACTTTTAACCACGACCCCATAGGTTTCTCGCGCCTAATCAGGCCAGATAAACACCCCAGCACCCCTCTGGTTGCCTCTTTGTGGTATATTGTAACGCCGAAGGCGTCTGGTTTTTTGTTCATGCCCGGTCGGGCATGAACAAAGGTATTTGTCCATGTAAATCCACGTGCATCCATGGCTAATTCAAATTTTTTAATAGGTTATACAACTCCAAAAGTTGAGGATACGAACTTTTAAAGAAGCTCCTTACGAGGAAGCTGATTTATCCCTTTACAATCAAAAGAAATAGCCTCTATTCCTTGATCAATAAAAGAAGAAATACACTTAAAAACCATATCAAAATTCTCTTTTCCTATTGGGTTGAGACCGTGGGCAAGGAAGGAATAATTTCTCGTCTTGAGGGCATCAAGCAACTTGTTCTCATATTTGGAAAACAGGTTACCAAGCGGATCTTTCAGCAGATTGAGCAGTTTATATGTCTCTGCAAGACCGAGTTTCAAAACCCCTTTTTCCGATGGCCTGGATTGATATTTTACGAGTTCTTCTTCTGCCAGCCTGTCTTTAAGCAAATCAATGGTTATGTTATCAGATTCCATATCATAACCTTCTTTCAAACGAGTCTGCGCTAATAGCTCGGTAGCTCGGTAAAGACGAGCCACTGCATCATCGTACCGTTTTTGTAATGCCCTCCTTTGCGCATTGAACAGCAAATCCTTAACCACATAATAACCATGCGTGGGTTTATCTTTAGAGGCTATATGCCTTAAGAAGGGTAACCATTTACCAACTTTTGCGCCATGATCCTGTAATATGTTCAAGGCCTCTTCATAATCAAAGGCATCCCACTTGTTGAAACCACTGGCTATGTTGTACAAGACCAGCCATTTCTGGCGAAGCCGATTATCTGCAAGCTTTTTGGCAAGCTCTTCAGCGATTGAGGCTGCCATTGCGTAATCAAAAACATCCAAGGCCTTTTGTATCAAGATTTCAAACTGGTCTGCCTTCAACACCTCGGCAGACAGGGGAACCGCTATATCACCCCCTTTGATCTTAACGAGGTCTGTGCGCACACCTGTATTGAGATTAAGCTGCCAGTCAAACACCAATGCAGCCAGAACAAGAGATGCAGACATGGTCTTTGTCCCACCAGTATAGTTGGCCACGACGGTTGCATCAGGAAACTCGACCTGAAGCTTTTTGCCAAGTGACTTGATTTCCAGGTAGACGGCTTGAAGATCGTCAATCATGTCCTTGGAAAGTTCAAGTTTTTCATATTCATCTTTTTTAAGGCCAGTCTGTTCCACAATTGACGGCTGGCCTTTATCATCATCTCTGTTTCTTTTGCATGGTCTTCCCTTGCCATCAACAGTTTGATCACTGCCAGATTTGCCACCAGTAGAGCAAATAAAGATTATGTGATCATATCTATCTCCTTTTATAGCGTTGACGATTGGAACACAACTACCTCCAACGGTTACAATAAGTATCTTTTTCATGGAATCCCCTTTGGCTTGTTCAGCAAAAGAGCCGGTGAACCGGCACCGACCAAAGTTTTTGTTCTTTTGAAAAAGGCACTATTTCCTTGCCATGATAAACTACGATCCCACCTTTCCACTCCTGTTTTAACCTGCTTGCAAGGACCTTCAAGGCCCGGAAATCACTATTGTCTGTCCTACTACGATTTTTTATCTCTAAACCCAATATTCCAGAGCTTGTTTCTAAAATGATGTCCACCTCCATTCCAGACCTTGTCCTGTAAAAAAACATATCCGTGTCAGGACTCATGGTCTTTATCCATTTATATAACTCTGCGGTTACCAAGGTTTCAAACATGGCCCCATCAAGGCCCTCCCATATCTTTGTGCCATAACGGAGTATTCCCATATCCAACCAATAAAGCTTTGGTGTTTTGATAACTCTGCTGGAAAGATTTCTGGCCCACGGCTCCATTAGTAATGTCTGATAAGAGATCCTGAGATATTCGAGGAAGCGTTTTGCCGTATTGACAGATATGCCTGCATCCCTTGCAAGCTCGCTATAAGATAGAAGCTGACCTGTGCGCAGCATTGCAATACGCTTCAATTTCAAAAAAGGGGCCAGGTCCCTGATGCGGGCAAGATCTGCCAAATCCCTTTCAAGATATGTCTGCTCGTAGGACCTAAGCCACTCGCGCCGTTCCTCGGGGGTTAGAAAAAGCAGCTCTGGCATGCCTCCCCACTTGGAAAGATGCTCCATTGCTGACAGATATCTTTCTTCTTCATCTGGCATTAGGACATGCGACTCTTCAGACAATACCTGGCCAATATCTCTTTTTGCTTCTAAGAGATGATGAACAAGGGGAAAAGGAGGGTTTTCCTTAAGGCTGTGATTGATCTCAGAGGCCATAAGAGGCCAAAGATCATATAAAAAAGCCCTTCCAGCCAAGGTCTCCCGAACCTTGGATAGCAAAAGAATCTGTGATGAGCCGGTAAGTACGCTAAAATCTATTTCTCCGTTGTCAAATGCCCACTTAACCTTTTCAAACACACTTGGTTCCTTCTGGGCCTCATCTATAAGGGCAGGGCCTACGATCCTGCTCCATGCCCTTGTCCTTATTTCTGCAACCACCTGCCTGTCTTCTATTGCATCGAGATTGATATAGTTAAGGTCAGGATATTTGAGACGTGCAAGAGTGGTTTTCCCTGTTTGCCTGGCTCCGGTCAGGATAACGATTCTGCGCCCCTTAATAGGGGTAGGGAGGCGATGAAAAAGCCAACGAAATCTAAGAGTTTCATCCTGCATAATTTTTTCAAAAAAAACTGTAAATTTTGCAATTTGTCTGCAAAATAAACAGGATTATTTAATAAATCAAGATTTAATCGTCTCCATTAAACGAAGCGCCAAGATGGACCAAGGCTCAAAAAGCCCCTTCTGACTGTAAATTTCTTCCTTGGACCACCAGCCCTTGAAACTTAGATCTTCTGCCCCATGTCTCAGCCTGACTATCCCGGAATCATCCACGGTACAAAGCATAACAAGGCCAAGGTGCACCCTGCCAACAGCATCTGAATCATCATTTATGATGCCAACAACCTTTGCCTCTATTGACCCCGATATCTCAAGCTCTTCATTGCGCTCACGGGAAGCGGCAGACAGTAGTGATTCAGGCTCAAGCCTGGTCCTGCCTCCTGCATCCTGGACGTTCACATGCCCGCCTATGCCAAGGGAGCAGCGCCCCACAAGCCTCTTTTCATTAACCCTGCCACCCCGCTGAAAAACAAGAAATCTCTTACCGCACCTGAAGAGCTGGTACGGGATCAACTGCTTCCATGACTCATCTAACTCTGCCTTGCTACGTGGAATAAAGGCCTGTTCATGTCCGAGAAGCGCGGACAGGTCATTTAGTGCATGATGGGCCTTTTGAAGCAGGCCAGAGGAGGAAAGGGAACGCCTTGAAAGGCAAAAGACCATTTCTTCATCCATCTTGCGCCCCTCCCGTTGTCACGGCCTCTGGAAACACGTCGTCAAGGAGGATGTGAAATACCTTTTGATCAACCTTCTTCAAGAGCCTGTCTTTTTCATCCTTTGGTAAAAAGGCCGCCTTGAATCCGTTTTTTATAAGCTTTAGTATCTGCCACCGGCTTAATCCGCCTTTGCTCATGCGGGCTGCTGCCAGATATTCACTGGTAAGGTCTGTGTCTGATATGAATCTGTTATCCGTGTTTATGGTCACGATTATTCCATGTTTAAGATACCTTAAGAGCGGGTATCCACTGGCCTTCCTGCCATTTTTTCTCCAGTAGTCAATAAATGAGTTGGTCTGCATGTTGGAAGAGGGGCACATCTCTATGGCAAGGTCGTGGTCCCGGGCAAAGTCCATCATCCTCTCGTTTTGTATGAGCTTGAGCCCGTGGCCTATACGCCTTGCGTGCAACCTGTAGATGGCCTCCCAAATGTCTTCTTCAGTGGTGATCTCCCCTGCATGGATGGTAATATTCATGCATGCCCTGTGGAGGGGCAAAAAGGCCGCTTCGAACCTTCCAAGTGCCTCCACCTTCTCATTGCCGGCAAGGTCAAAGCCCACAACCCGCGCCCCATCCCTTTCCTGGCTGCTATATAAAAGGGCAAGGGCCACGTGGCGATCCATTGCAGAAAGGGCCTTGTGCCTCGTTGCCATAACAAGAAAGTTCACCACTATATCCCCTTGCCGGACTGCCGGGTGTTTGTTCACCTCATCAAGCAGGACCTCAAGGGCCCTTTTGGCATCAAGGCCTGCCTGGGTATAGTTGTCTGGAGAGCACCTTATCTCCATATAGCAGATATTTTCTGATACCGCCCTGTCCACCAGGTCTTTTATTGCAAGCCGCAGGGTGCCTTCGCTCTGGAGCAGGGCCGATCCGCCAAGGTCCCCGCATGCCATGTACCACTTAAGGGGGTTGCCACCCCAGGAGCTTTCCTTTACTGGCCAGAGGATGTTGCCGGTTTTGGGATCAACCCTTCCGTCCCTGGATAAAAGGGCGATTTGCTCCTCGGTTAGGGCATCAAGGAGCACGGCGGTTCCCTCGTGGCGCGCCATACCAAGCTCATCCCATATCCTTTTAAGGCCAGTGAGGCAATGATCGGTCTCATTTTTCAAAAATCTTCTTAAATGCCTGGGCTCAAGCCCTTCGAGGCCACAGCAAAGGAGCCTTTCGATGCCTATTCTTATCTCCCTGCACCTGCTTTCACTTATCTTGCAATCTTCAATCAATTGGCTTGCAAGCCTTTTAAGCAGTCTCTCATCCTGGCATCCTCCAAGGTGGCAGTGAAGGTCTGCCTTTGGAAGCCTTTTTAACCAGGCCAGGTCATGGTCCCTGTTTTCAGGTGCCGCTCCCACCTGCTGGTCCATGAGCCAGTCAAGGGCCGTGCCTGGAAAGAGATATACAGACCTGAAGGAGTCGCCTATCTTGTCCTTTATGAGATCTTTTTGCCTCTCCTCGACGAACTGCCTTCCAGAAATCCAGAGCACGTTGAATTCCAGGGTCCTTGAACGTATGCTCTTATAATCCTTCTTTCCGTCCTTGTTCTTGTCCCCGTCTTCAGGAGCAGTTATAGAAAGATACCCTGCACAGCCGTAAAGCAGACCTGCCTCGATTATCCTCTGAGTAATGGTCTTTCTACCGCCCGATGAAATGACAAGGCCTGGGCCTGCATAGCTTTTTACCGCTTCATAGACCGTTTTCTTCATCTCCTTATCATCTTTGTCGCACCCTATGTCTTTACATCCAAGAGGGATATCCTCTATGTCCACCTCGGGATACTCTTCGTATATTCGCCTCTTGCATTCATCTATCCCCTCCATTGCCTTACCTGTGCATATGAGCACAAGACGCTTCAGCTTCTTTCCACAAAAAAGCCTCCTTATCTGCTGGGCCTCTTTTTTGTATTCAAAGAGCCTGTTGCAGCTCAAAAAATCGACAAGCTCAAGGATGAGATCTACTGCATTTCGCCCCGTCCCCAACGCAGTAAGAAGGGTTATCTCCTGGATGTTAGAAAGACTCTGATAGCTATTCTGGATTTGACCTGTGCTCTTGGATTTCATTCCACACCTTGGGCTAAATATTCAAATCATCAAATGCAAGATATATCAAATCACTGAAGTCTTCGTTCATGTAATAGAGCCGCGAGTTTGTGATATGGGCGGCAACGGCTGCTGCCATGACATGGGCCTTGAAGCCGCCTGTGGCATTGAATAAGACATCATCTCCCCTCTCCTTCCTGGTGCGCGCCAGGCAGACCAGGTGATCGAGAAGTGTTATGGATCATGGCCACTGGTGGCCCTAATAAAGATGTTCAACTCCGCACATGACTCCTTTGGATCCGCTCAAACGAGTTCCTCTAGCCCCGTCATGAAAAAGGCATTGTCCAGAAGTTCACACCACTCTCCCTGTTGTGTAATCGGTATCATATTATAACATTCCATGGCACAAGCAAAATGTCTCTGGAAATAGGCAAAAGATCCACTCCATCATATATAACAAGGCCAAAGGGAGCCTTGCCATGAAAATCCTTCAAAAACTGTCTCAAGCCACCAAGCTTTCTGGTTGATACTGTTGCAGAAGACTTTATCTCTATGGGAAGCAGCCTTTCTCCAAGCTCTATTACAAGATCCACTTCTGCCCCGCTGTGGGACCTATAATGAAACATCCTCGCCTTTTCCCCCAATAGGCCTAAAAGCCTTGCAATCTCTTCAACTATGAAACTCTCAAAAAGGGCAGACCTGTAAGGGTGCCTCGCCTGAATAACAGTATTGCGGCTCAGACCTGAAACCGTCATGGCAACAGCAGTGTCTCTAAAATGGAGCTTGGGGGCCTTAACAAGGCGTTTTCCTATATTTGCATAATAAGGAGGAAGCCTCCTTATCTGGTATGAAACCTCGAGCAATTGAATGTAGTTTCTGGCAGTTGAAGTGGAAAGGCCTGCATCCCTTGCAAGCTCAGATATATTAAGAAGCTGTGCGCTCCGCATGGCCGAAAGCCCCATAAGTCGCCTAAAATCACCAAGGGATGCCACTTGGGAAAGGTCCCTCAGATCTCGCTCAAGATATGTTGCCACATAGTTCTCAAGCCACATATCCCGCACTTCAGCATTGGGCGATAAGACCGCTGGGGGAAGGCCTCCCCTCAAAATAAGCGCATCAATGGAGACATCTTTTTGGTTTGGCCTCATGTCCAACAAGTCATCTATGTGCCCTGCATAAAGGCAACTTTGCAAAAATATGGGGACCGGATATTCAAGTGCCTCGCACACCATAAAACCCGATAGCTCGAATGTTGCTATCCTGCCAGCAAGTGTCTCGGAAACCTTTTGAAGCAATAGAAAATTGGCCGAACCTGTGAGAAGAAAGCGTCCAGGCTCTCGATCCCTATCCACCAAGATCTTTATGGCCTCAAAGATACAAGGGGCCTTCTGGGCCTCATCCACGATAATTGGCCCTTTTTGCGCAGAAAGAAAACCAACTGGGTCTTCGATTATTGCACTCCTTATGTCCAAGGAATCTAATGAAAGATAGGTCCTGTCTGGGAACTCTTCCTTGACAAGGGTGGTTTTACCCGTCTGCCTTGCCCCAACCAAGGCCACTACAGGGAAAAAAGAAAGTGCCTTTTTGATTTTGTCTGAAAGATAACGCCGCTTATACATCTACCTGAAAATTAACAAAGTTTTTGTCAATTTTCAAACAAAAATTCCATAGAAAAAAAAGCACCCTACAGGGATTTGGCAGGAATGCCATAAATATTCCAGTATTACCGCTATTACATTCGCAGAGGCATAATCATAAACCCAAACTATGCGATTGACGAGTTTGCCCAAAATGCGGGTGTTGCAGGTCTCATCAAATTAAAATTCGCCGCCCCAAAATGGATGAATATTCCACCAGTGAATGAAAGAAAAAGTCAGATCAATATTTCAACCTCGATGCCTAAAGCTTCTGCTATTGCTTTTAATGTATCTATTGTGGGATTTCTCTTTCCTGTTTCTATCTGGGACAGATATGAAGATGTAATCCCAACTTGTTCTGCAAGCTCTTTAACCTTAATCCCTTTATATTCACACCATGCCTGGATAGGTTAGCCATCAGCGCCTCAACCACAAAACATTAGCAAACCAAATTTCAAGACCATCAACCTGAATTACCACCTCACAACTTTATAAAAGTGCAAGACAACAGGGTAACAAACGCACTTTTAAATATTCAAATCATCAAATGCAAGATATATCAAATCACTGAAGTCTTCGTTCATGTAATAGAGCCGCGAGTTGGTGATATGGGCGGCAACGGCTGCTGCCATGACATGGGCCTTGAAGCCGCCTGTAGCATTGAATAAGACATCATCTCCCCTCTCCTTCCTGATGCGAGCCAGGCAGACCAGGCGCTCCAGAAGCTCAATAGTGCCATCCTGGAACCTTTTTGCCGCATCACTGCCCTTATAATTGAGTTGGCCAAGGTACCCGTTTACCTCGTCAGGATTTAAAAGGCTGTAACCAAGCCTTATAAGCACCCTTTCTATAACCCTGCGGCACATTTCATTAATGGCAGTGGTAGTTCCAAACAAATAGACCAAAACTGATGAAGGGTCCTGATTCCTGGTGGCCCTAAGCAGGGTGTTAAGCTCGGCACACGAGTCCATTGGCCCTTTCCACACGCACTCTTCAAGGTCCTTTATGAAAGTGGGATTGTCCAGAAGCTCCTGCCACTGCCCCTGGTCAGCCACCGGTATTTTGGCTATATCAATGCCTGCTACTGTTTCTCCCTTTTTCTGAAGATTGGTCATAAGGGACACGCCCGTACTCACAAGATGAAATGAATGTGGTTCCAGCATAACAAGTGATCTCCAGTCTTATCTTTTGTGGATTATCTTCATTCATGTGAGGCAAAAACTGCTACTCCTCAACAAGGGCTATAATCCTGTTTTTAAACTCTTCCACAGTACCAAGTTCAGAGATGAAGTCATAAAGCCTTGCATAATCAATATCCCAATACACATGGGCTATAACATTTCTAAGCCCTGCAAGCTCTTCAAGCCTTTTTCCATGTTCCATATCTATTATCCCGGCTTCCACTAATTGTCTGAAACAGCCCCTATAGGAATCAGGCACCTTGCCCCCGATTTTCGAGGCAACATGAAAACAGATATCAATACAAACCATGGAAAGACGATAAAAAAGGTTTTCCAATGCAAACCTGTCTCGTGATGAAACAACCTGGCCTTTCTCCTTACCACCCAAAGAGTTCAGCTCTCTTAATGCCTCATCCAGAAAGCCAATAAGTTTTAATATTTTATCTCTGTTTAATCCCAAATCTTTCTTCATAGAATTCTTCAATCAAGGGTCTGAAATCCTCTTCATCTATAATTGCTGTAAGCTTGAAACGCTCCCAAAAATCAGGATCTTCAACTATTATTGGCAGGCCTTTTCGCGCAATCTCGGCTCTCAAAAGAATATTGGGTAAATCCGGGCCGACTACATCAAACTTGTAGCCTGTTTCGTTAGACAGAATTTGGGCGAGATAGACCTTTTCCGCCTCTGTAGGTGCCCTGCCATCTTCCATTGCAACCATAATGTCAATGTCCCTGAATGAGGTGCCCTGCCCAGCAAAGGAGCCGAATATTACTGCTGTTGAACAATTCTTACTTTGCAGTATCTCTTTAATTTTCTGAATGAGCCTTTGTTTTTCGTTTGGCTGACTACCTTGGTCTGTTTGTAAATGTGTCATAAGCATAGTCCATGCAGGCATTACCCTATCTACCCTCTGTCATCAAGACCTGACAGCAGGCCTACGTCTCGAAAGAAGGCCTCGGACCCGTTGGGCCATAAATGGCTGTT
>JALSQG010000120.1 GCA_026985565.1 Deltaproteobacteria bacterium | reverse complement strand
TTATCTTCATACCCTTGGCTGAAGCCCCTTTTTGAAGCATATACTTGAAAAGCTCCCTCATCTGATCGACCATCTCTGGAAGTCGTCCAGAAGGACCAGCCTCAGGCAATACACAGTGGCAAATCCCAGCTACTCCAGCCTCTGGATCTGATGCCACGACAGCCAGGGTTGAGCCAAGGCTTTTGGCCATGATAACGTCAGAGGGCTCGCTGCTGACCGCAACCCCTGCCCTTTCAACAATCATTTGTCCCATTGGAAATTTCTCCTGAAATCCATTCTGTTTTAGATACATATAGGCTGTTTTATTTATCGGAATATGGGAGAAAAAGATAAGGATGATTACAAAAGAAACATAAGATTTTTTAGACAACTGGCCCATAATGTTTATATTTTTTAAAAAGCACAAACAAGGAGGACTGGAATGAAGGAGGCCTATCTATACGAAAAAGAAGACGACAAAAAGGTCAGGTGCAACCTGTGTTCACACAGGTGTAAAATAGGACCTGGAAAGAGGGGAATATGTCAGGTCCGGGAGAACCAGGATGGATTACTTAACAGCTTGGTTTATGGTAAACTGGTATCTCAGAATGTTGACCCAATAGAAAAAAAGCCGCTCTTTCATTTTCTTCCAGGCTCCCGCTCTTACTCCATTTCTACAGTTGGTTGCAACTTCCAGTGTCTTCATTGCCAGAACTGGCAAATAAGCCAGTATCCCAGAATGAATCAGGGTGCCATAATCGGTCAGGATGCAACGCCCAATCAGGTAGTTCAAGACGCCATACTTTCAGGATCAAAGAGTATCAGTTACACCTATGTGGAGCCTACCATCTTTTATGAATTTGCCTATGACACTGGAGTTATTGCCAGATCTAAAGGAATAAAGAACGTCTTTGTTAGTAACGGTTATATGACGCAAGAAACCTGTCGACACAGTGTGGATTTTCTGGATGCCATCAACATTGATCTGAAGGCATTTTCAGACAAATTCTATAAAGAGGTTTGTAAGGCAAGGCTTCAACCAGTCCTCGACTCAATCAGGCTGATGCATGAACTCGGTGTATGGGTTGAGGTAACCACACTGATAATTCCCGGCTGGAACGACACAGAGGCGGAACTTAGAGAAATAGCAAGATTCATAAAGGACGTATCCACGGCAATACCATGGCATGTAACAGCATTTCATCCCACGTACAAGATGCTTGACAGGCCACCGACTCCAGTCGAAATTTTAAGAAAGGCCAGACAGATCGGCCTTGAAGAGGGGTTGAAATATGTCTACGAAGGCAATGTCCCTGGGGAAGGTGGAGAGAATACCTATTGTCCCAAATGCGGAGAACTGGTGATTGCCAGATTCGGCTTTAGTATAACCGATAACAGGCTCGTGGATGGTAAGTGCCCCAAATGTAACGAACCTATAGATGGGGTATGGACATAGACTAAAAAATGGGCCTCCTCTTTCGAGGGGGCCTAACTCCCCTTCTAAGGTTCACCCACTGCTGCACCACCTCAAGATATAACTCACCTACCTGATTTGCCAATTCCTGTCGTGTACCTGATGGTGCTATCTGAAACTGAGTGGCCTTGGATCTACTTTCAGCCACAAGCCACTCCACCTCTGTCAGGCTCTGAACAGTATCTCTCGGGCTGTGTATGAACAGGACCGGTTTCTTGAACTGTTTCATTTTATTGCGGTTTTCAAATATAGGTCCCTTGGGAACAGAAGATGTTTCTATTCCGGATCGTTCAAGAAACACCTGACCGGAATCAAAGGCACTTTCCATGATAAGACATAGGCACTCATCCTGTCTATTCACTGCCTGGTGAAGGGCCATTACGCAGCCCAAAGAACGCCCCATTAAAACCACAGGACCATCCCGTCCTTGCTCTTTCATCCACAATCTTGCTGCATCATAAAAAGGGGCAATGGCCTGGAACATCCCTTGAAAGGTTAGCCTTCCCTGGCTTTTTCCAACACCAGGATATTCCAGTGCTATCATTGAAAAACCGATGGCAAGAAGACCTGTTCCCAAAAGATGCAACGTGTCATCTGTATCAAATTCGGCTGGGAGATAAAACACATGTGGATTATCTCCAGCAGCTTCGTATATGCGAGCGCAAAGCCTGTTTCCTGTTTTGTCTCCAAATTCGAGTATAAATGCAGGTGGAAGGGCCTTTTCGAGACGGGCACTGCTGAATAAAGACTCTGCAACGCCCGCCTCATCAAGTGCCCTCAAGGCATCTATTGCCACCATGAAAGCCTTTCCTTGAACTCTTCAATCTTTTTCTTTTTGTAATTGGAGGAAAAATCCTTATGTCCCAAATAGGAAAGCGCATGCTCTTTCAGGTTTGAAAGTAGTGAACTGAACACCTTTGCCTTCTCCCTTTCATCGATGAAATTGCGCTCCTTTTTAAGTTGAAAAGAAAGCTCAGGGCCGTTTTCCTCCATAAACCTTTCATAAAGTCCTTGGGCATCATCAAATGAATCAAAATCCTGCCTTTCCACTTTCATGGGTATCTTGACAAGCAGGCCTATCAACCACCTGTCTCCTGCCACTCTACGGGAGTAATCGTAAAATTGGACCTTTAGGCCATTTTCAAGCCTTAGTTCCTCTATCATCTTCTTTTCCCACTCCATGTCTTTACACCTAAGAGCTCCATGGAATAAAAGGGTGCCTGATAGAGCATGCTTAGTGTTTAAAGGCGCGTTGGCCTGTAAATACCATTGTAACCGGAGGATCTGCCTCGTTACATGCCTCTATGGATTCCCAGTCCCTGACAGAGCCTCCTGGATGAACAATGGCAGTTACCCCTTGTCTTATGCCAACATCCACACCATCTCTAAAGGGAAAGAAGGCGTCTGATACCATGGTAGAACCGGGTATGTTTCCACGATCCCTTCTAACCTGTTCGTCTATCTCTTCCTTCTGTGCCTTGTCTCTCTGGCCCTTTTCCACTTCAAGCTCGAGCTGTTTGTATGGAATGTGGTACCTGTCCCAACAAAGTATGTCTGCATACTTGGTGTAGGCCTTATAGACGGCAATCTCTGCCACTCCAACTCGGTCTTGCTCACCAGTCCCAATTCCAACGGTCACACCATTTTTTACATAAATGACAGAGTTTGACGTAACGCCTTGTTCCACTGCCCAGCCAAAGATGATATCCTCGTACTCCTGTTCTGTTGGAAGTCTCTTTATTTTATATACCTTGCCCTGGTATTCGCATTCTGCTGGTTTTAGATCTTCTTTGGAGCGAATCTTATTCACAGGAGACTGCTGAACAATGATCCCCCCATCTATCAGGCTCTTGAAATCTACAAACCTTAGATCCCAGTAGGATTCAAGCCTTTCAATCCTCTGGATCTTTATGATTCTAAGATTCTTCCTCTCGGCAAGGATATCAACTGTGCCTTCCTCATATTCAGGGGCTGCTACCACCTCAACGTACTGCTGGCTTATTGCCTCTGCTGTTTCCTTGTCCACCGGCCTGTTTAGGGCAACGCAGCCTCCAAAGGCCGCCACCCTGTCTGCCCTAAGTGCCTTTATAAAGGCATCTGATATTGTTGCAGCCTTTGCCACCCCGCAAGGGTTGTTGTGCTTAACTATTACACAGGCAGGTGTCTTCATGAGAAACTTCAGGATGTTAAGAGAATTATCCACGTCTGTGAGATTTATCTTTCCTGGATGTTTACCTGCCTGGATCATGTCCTCCTCGGTAATGGCACTTACAAGCCCGTTTCCAGGGCTTATGAAGGCGCAGTCACCAAGGACGAGATTACCGTTTACGAGTTCATAAAGGGCAGCCTCCTGGTCAGGATTTTCGCCATAACGAAGCCCTCTTTCCTCGATCTGCCCCTGTGCGTTGGGTATCTTCCATGTCCTCTTTTTGTAAACAAGTTCCTGGTCGCCAAAGGAGATCCTCATTTCCATTGGAAAATGGTCTCCGAGAATCTTCTTGTACATCTGTTTCATGTCAGCCATGGTTCTTCTCCTATTTGAATTTCGAGATCCTTGCCTCAAGAGATTTCTTGTCCATGACACCTGAATGGTACCTGCCATCTGGAAAGATGTAGGTTGGAGTACCAGATATTCCCTTTGTCATAAGAAATTGGGTGGTCTCATCCACCTGTTTTTTTCCTTTTTCGCACTGGTTTTCTGAACGATACCTGTTTTTGAAACCTTCCAACCCCTTTTTGTCACATATGATTGAGATGCACTCTTCCTTTGCACCCTTGTGAAACCTTAAAGGGAAAAGAACATATTTTACAGTAAGCTTTCCTTGCTTCACCATGGGCTCGATTATCTGCTCTGCCTTTTTGCAATAGGGGCAATGGGGATCTGTAACAAAGTAAATTACCGGCCCCTTATTTCCAATCTTGAAGGCTGCGAGTTTATCCAGTTTCTGTAGCTCCTTTTTTGAAAGACGGTTTATCTCCGTCATGGCCTCCCTAGTAAGGTTTCTTCCATCCTTTGTGCTAAATAGCTGGCCTGCTATCAGATAATCTCCCTTCTTGTCTGAATATATGAGCCTGTTTTGATTCCTAAACTTTATCTGTATCTGGCAAAGGCCTGAGGCCCCGGCAGGTTTTACATCAACTATTTCCAAACGCTGTCTGAAGGTCTTTTGGATGGCCTTTGATAGTGTATCCTTTGAAGGACACATGGAATCGGAAAAAGCAGTTGATGAAACCAACAAAACAGCCATTAACAACCCTAACAATGTCCACATCTTCGTAGTGAATTTATTCATCAGCTAATCACTCCTATATAGATTTTGGCCAAGGCTACCACAAAGAGCTTACTGTTGCCACCAGCTAACGCCAAGTCTTCTGATTACATTAAGCCCGCCTGGAAGCACGAAAGTTTTATCTATGCCCACAGAACGCAGATAGAGCTGGATTTCGTAGGAACGAGTGCCTGCATTACATATTATAATAAAGGTCTTGTCCTTTGGAAGCCTGTCCAGATTAGCACGCACCTTGTCATAAACGATGGCAAGCCACTTTTCTGGAAACGCCTTTACCCAGGGCTCTGCCTCCTTGGGATGACGAAGATCAAGTGCCATCCAGTCTGGATGATCTGTTTTGCCATCCATCCAGTCAACGAATTCCTCTGTGGATATTACCTTGAGCCTTCCAGAAACAAGGTTGTCCGCCACGTTCGCAGCAGCATTTAAGACGTCCACTGCTGTTGAAAAAGGCGGGGCATAGGCAAGCTCAAGGTTACTGAAATCCTCGATTACTGAACGATGTGCAATCATCCCTGCTGCTGCGTTAAGGCGGGCAAGGAGTCCATCTCCCATCTTTGCCACGCCTTGGAGCCCAAGTACCCTTCGATCCGTCCGATTAACCACCAAGTTGTTGAACATGAGTGCCTGGGTTGGGAAAAAATGGGCCCTGTCTGACTGCACCGCCATGGCGGATACCGCATCAAAGCCTTCAGCCCTTGCAACATCAGTGCTTATACCCGTTGCCCCCACACATATGTCAAAGACCTTCATAATGAAACTTCCTACCACTCCATCGAATCTGCTTGGAATACCAGCCAGGTTGTCTGCCACCACCCTTCCTTGCCTGTTTGCCACAGAGCCGAGAGGGGCGTATGCCTTTTTCCCTGTGACAAGATTGAAGGTTTCCACACAGTCTCCTGCAGCATATATGTCTGGATCTGATGTTTGCATCCTCTGATTCACAACTATTGCGCCAAAAGGCGATACCTCAAGGCCACAGTCCCGCGCCAGCTCACCACGAGGCCGAACACCTGCTGCCATGATAACCAGGTCACATTCAAGCTCCCGCTTGTTTGTCACAACCTTTTTGACCCATCCATCCTCATTTGCTTCAAATCGCTGGGCCGCCTCGCTGGTGAACACCTCCACATTGTTCTCTCTAAGATGCTGTTCCACCATGGATGCTATGGTCTTGTCCACTATTCGGGGCAGGACCTGAGGCATAAATTCCACTATCTTTGTATCAATGCCCCAAAGGTCTGCAAGTGCCTCTGCCATTTCAATGCCAATTGCACCTCCACCGATCACCACAGCCTTTTCCACCTTTCCCTGAGCAAGAAGATCCTTTATGGCAATTGCCTTGTGAAGGGAACTGATGGTAAATATTCCACCAAGATCGTGGCCAGGAACAGGGATCACATTTGGCCTGCTCCCAGTGGCTATTACAAGCTTGTCATAAGGTATCTGGGCCTTCTGTCCACTCTTTACATTCTCTACATTTACAATCTTTTCTTTTCGGTCTATGGAGACGGCCCTAGTGAGTGTTTTGACCTTAACACCCTTAGCCTCTTCAAAAAAACGCTCATCCCGCACCATGTGAAAGCTTGTGGAACGAAGTTCCTTCTCGTCCGCGACGTCTCCTGAGACAAAATAGGGTATGCCACACCCTCCGTAGGAAATGAGATCGTCCTGGTCCAAAAGGGTTACCTCTGCATCTGGCAAAAGCCTTTTGACTCTGCAAGCTGCCTTTGGGCCAGCTGCTACAGCACCAATGACAACGATCCTATCTGACATTTGACTCTTCCTCCTATTGGATTATCTGTAAGGGCATGAAAATGAATTACTGTTCAGACAACATTTCAGGGTAGCACAAAAGCGTCTGATTGCAACTGCATATATATTTTTTCACAATTAGAGGTAAGACCATGAACCATAACCCACAAGACGAACTTGTATGGATTGTAGACAAAGAAAACAGACCAATTGCTTGGGCAAAAAGGGGCAAGATGCGAGAAAAAAGGCTCATACACCGTTCTACCTACATCCTCATTCAGGATGAAAAAGACCGGATGCTGGTTCAAAAAAGGACCGATACGAAAGATGTTTATCCTGGACTTTGGGAGATAGCTGCTGGTGGGGTTGTGGCCTATGGAGAAGACTATATGGAATCTGCCCTAAGAGAGCTCTCAGAGGAAACTGGCATAAAAGGCGTTCCCCTTATGGAGCACTTTGACTTTTATTTTGAGGACAGCCATAACAGACTCTGGGGAAGGGTCTTTTCCTGCAAATATAGCGGCACGATAGTTCCCCAGAAGGAAGAGGTCCAGGTCTCTTTCTTTGCTGATAAAAGACAGATGTCAAAACTTCTAAGAAATGAAAAATTTACACCAGACAGCTACTTTCTGATGGATCTAATAAAAAAGAAGGGTATCACGCCTTTTGACCGCCTGCTTTAACCCTGAAACCTGCCGGATCAACCTTGTATTTTCGCAAAAGACGCTGAAGGCTCTGTCTTTCAAGGCCACATTTTTTGGCAGCAAGGGTTACGTTTCCCTTGGATTCCTGAAGTATCTTCGTCAGATACGCCACTGAGAAACGACTCATCACCTCTTCCTTTGCCTGCTTGTATGGAAGATGGGAGACACACGGCATGGTAAGCATCTGAATGCCTGAGTCTTGTCCATTTTCAGTTGGGATGTCAGACGGCCAGATAACCGAGCCAGAGGCGAGAAGCACTGCCCTTTTTATGGCATTTTGCAGCTGGCGAACGTTTCCCTTCCATTCTCGCTGCATCAAACACCTTATGCTTTCTGGAGCGAACTCAAGGCCTTCCTTGCCGTACTCCTTTGAATACCTTTCAAGAAACTTCTGGGCCAAAAGAGGGATGTCCTCTGCTATCTCCTTGAGGGAAGGCATGGTTATTGTGACCACATTCAACCTGTAAAAGAGATCTTCCCTGAAGGTACCTTCCTCTATCTTCTTTTCCAGATCCTGATTTGTGGAGGCAATAACCCTTACATCCACCTTTACAGACTTTGTGGTACCAAGAGGACGTATCTCCTTTTCCTGAAGGACCCTTAGCAACTTAGTCTGAATGGATAGAGGGATGTCTGCGATTTCATCAAGAAGTATGGTGGATCCGTGAGCGGCAAGAAACAGCCCTTCCTTGTCTGTATCAGCGCCGGTAAAGGCCCCCTTTACGTAACCAAAGAGTTCGCTTTCCAAAATATGTTCAGGAAGGGCCGGACAGTTCACAGTAATCATTTTTTTTGAGCGCCGTTTGCTCATCTGGTGAAGGGCCCGGGCAGCAACCTCCTTGCCTGTACCACTTTCACCCCTGATAAGCACGGTAACGTCGGTGTCTGCAACCCGTGAAATAAGCTCCAGCACCTTTTTGAGTTTTGGGGACTTTCCTACGAAACCGTACCGTTCCTTTGACGAATGAAGCTGTTCCTGAAGCCTCCTGTTCTCTCTTAAAAGATTTGTGCGCTCAAAACCCTTCCTTACTGCATGGATAACTACGTCGTTGTCAAAGGGTTTTTGGAAAAAATCAAGGGCCCCCTCTTTAAGGGCCTCTACTGCCCCTTCAACCGTTGCATAGCCTGTCATTATGATGACCGAAATGGTTGGATCAAAGGCAAGTATCTCCTTCATTAGGCTCAGCCCATCAAGATCAGGCATCTTGATATCTGTGAGCACAACAGCCGGATCCTTGCTCTTGACATGCTTAATGGCCTCGTAACCAGACTGTGCAGTTTCGAGACGGCAGTCCAGCTTGGAACCAATGACCCGCTTCAGCAATCTCAACATATCCTGCTTGTCATCAACGATGAGCAGGCTCTGCTTTTGATTAACGGAACTCATGACACATTCGGCTCAGCTCTCCACCCAATAGTTGGGAGATTCTTTGGTAATTATAACGTCGTGAACATGACTTTCCCTTAATCCAGCAGGGGTAATTTTGACAAACTTGGCATTTTGTCTAAGTTTTTCAATGGAATCGCAGCCAAGATAACCCATTCCGGCCCTTAAGCCACCTACAAGCTGATATATTGTGGCTGCAAGAGGCCCCCTGTATGGCACACGCCCCTCTATACCTTCTGGCACAAACTTGGACACCACCTTTACATTATCCTGAAAATATCTATCCTTGCTGCCCTGTTTCATGGCACCAAGGGATCCCATGCCCCTGTAAACCTTGTATTGGCGCCCCTTGTAGAGTTCAAGTTCTCCAGGGCTTTCATCTGTTCCTGCAAGGAGGCTTCCGATCATAATACAGTGCGCGCCAGCACCTATTGCCTTTGTAAGATCTCCTGAAAACTTTATCCCACCGTCTGCTATAACTGTCTTTCCATACTTATTGGCCACAACAGCACAGTTATGAATGGCTGTAAGCTGCGGCATACCAACTCCTGCAACTATACGAGTGGTACAGATGGAGCCTGGCCCAACACCCACCTTTATGGCATCGGCACCTGCCTCCAAAAGCGCCTCAGCACCCTCGGCTGTTGCAACATTGCCGGCAACAACCTGAAGATCAGGAAAATGTCCCTTTAAATCCTTGACGGCATTGACCACATTGGCAGAATGGCCATGGGCAGAATCCACCACAATTACGTCAACCCCTGCAGACATGAGTGCCTCTGCATGTTCTAGCCTGTCTGCACCGACTCCTATGGCAGCTCCTACCCTCAATCGCCCCAGATCATCCTTGCATGCATTCGGATATTTCTTTATCTTTTCGATGTCCTTTATGGTTATCAGTCCTGAAAGGTCGCCATTTTCGTCCACCACAAGCAACTTCTCTATCCGGTGTTTGTGTAAAAGCTCCTTTGACTCCTCAAGGGTGATCCCCACAGGAGCCGTTACCAGGTTTTTTGATGTCATAACGTTTTTGACTTCCTGGTCGAGATTCGTTTCAAAACGGAGATCCCTGTTGGTTATTATACCAACAAGCTTTTTTCCTTTCACAACAGGTACGCCAGAGATCCTGAACTCTTTCATTATCTCCTGTACCTGCCAAAGTTTGTGCTCTGGAGTAACCGTTACAGGATCAATTATCATGCCGCTTTCAG
>JALSQG010000119.1 GCA_026985565.1 Deltaproteobacteria bacterium | reverse complement strand
TATTGGCAGATGAAAGCTATCTAAAGGCCCATAAGAACATCGAGCTCATAAATTTTTATCTTTCAAACAGGCAGAAGATAGACATGCTTCGGGTGCCTGAGCACTTTTTGTATCTTGCAAAGGCCTTTGGGCAGGCAGGACTTTATGAACCCTCCCTTCGTGCATTTCAACGGGCATGGGACATTGGCCATGATGAACCTATTCGTTGCGCCATCTTGATGGACTGGACAGGTCAACTTGAGAGTATGAAAAGGTTCAAGGCAGCTCAGGATACCATCACCTTAATGAACCTTTCCTGTCCGGAACAATCAATGACAGATCGCGCCCTTCTTTATAAGTCAAGGCTTGCCCTTTGGCAGAAGGATTACAGGGCAGCACTGAGTATGGCCATGGACAGTCTGAACATGCGCAAAAATGCCCAAAATGTCATCCAGGCAGTAAAGGCTGCCATCTATCTTGCAAGATGGAAGACAGTCAGGCAGGTCATGGCCAGGCATAAGGGGCTTTTGTCCAAGAGGCAGTACCTTGCCCTTGCAAGGATGTGGGGTGATACCGCACTTGCTCTTGGGGAACAAAAGGAGGCCTCCATGGCCTATTCGCTACTAAAAGAAAACTCCAAGGAAGACCAGGCGGATCGTTTCAGGATAACCCTTGCCTCATCTGTAAACAAGGAGCCGACTGTTTCAAAAGGCATATGGCAAAAGGCAGCCAAGAAGAGCAAGGGGCTGTGGGCAGATGCTGCCAAGGCAGAGGCATCCTTTTCAAAGTTCATGGAAAAGGCTGGAAGTCAGTTTTGATCAAGGTGTAGTCAATGTTTGAAAAAGTGCGCAAAAAGGCCCTAATACTCGGGGGAAGCGTTAAAGACAGGATGGATCTTCAGTCCATACTGGATGATCTCGGGTTTGATTCCACCATGGCTCCTGAGGGCCAACTTGCCATAAGTATGCTTTCAAAGGGGGGCTTTGGTCTCTGTGTGGTTTTTCATGAAGAAAAGACCTTGGATGCCGTTGAGTTTCTACAGCAATTACATGATCAGGGAATAGACGTAAGGGTTGTGGTCCTTGCAAGCGAGGCAACGGCTGAAGATGCCGAAATGATCATGGAACTTGGCGCAATGGATTTCAGGCTTCCGCCCTGGAACGCTGATGTCATGGCATTTGTAATAAAAAGGGCTATGGCCACGTCTACCGCCAAGACAAGGGCAGCAGTAATACAGAAGGAAAAAGAAAATAACAAAGAGTCTTTGAGTGAGGAAAGGCAGCGTCAGAAATTTGACAAATATTGCATCCTCACAAAGAGTCCTGTCATGGAAAAGGTGCTTGCCCAGGCAAGAAGCGTTTCAAAGAGCAGGGCAACAGTCCTTATTCAGGGTGAAAGCGGAACGGGTAAGGAGCTTCTTGCAAGGTTCATCCATAAAGAAAGTGACAGGGCATCACGGCCCTTTGTTGCCCTAAACTGTGCTGCCCTTCCAGAAACCCTGCTTGAAAGTGAGCTCTTTGGCCATGAAAAGGGGGCATTTTCAGGGGCAATCACAAAAAAGATCGGAAAGTTTGAGCTTGCAGACAAGGGTACAATACTTCTTGACGAGATAACCGAGATGGCCCTTCCCCTTCAGGCAAAGCTACTGAGGGTGCTCCAGGAAGGTGAGATAGACAGGCTTGGCGGCTACAGCCCCATTCCCATAGATGTAAGGGTAATAGCCACGACAAACCGTGACGTACTTGCTGCCGTCAGGGCAGGAAAGTTTCGAGAAGATCTTTATTTCAGGCTGAACGTTATACCGCTTAAGGTGCCTTCTTTGCGGGAAAGGAAGGAGGATATCGCCTTTTTGGCAGAACATTTCAGACAGCACTTTGTTAACGAGTATGGAAAAAATGGGCTCAAATTTGCAAAGGGAGTCCTTGAGGGCCTTGAACAGAGAAAATGGAGCGGAAACGTGCGTGAGCTAAAGAATATAGTTGAGCGGGGTGTGCTTCTTGCCCAAGGTGATGAGATAACCCTGCAGGATTTGCTTGGTGATGAACTTGAACAGGGGGCAATTTTTTCAGCAGGTCCAGACGGCCAGGACGGTTCTCCAGAGACCTTCAACCTTGGAGAGATGGAAAAGGAGATGATAAAGAGGGCCCTTTCAAAGACGAAAGGAAATAGGACCCATGCGGCAAAGCTACTTGGCATAAGTGTCAGAACATTAAGAAACAAGCTTGCAGAGTACAGAAGCTGCGGGCTTGTCTTGTGAGGAAGGGATGAAAGACATTTTTGGACCGGCTGTAAGTGTGATGGCAAAGGCCCTGAGTCTCAGGGCAAAAAGGAACACGGTTATATCTGCAAATATCGCAAATGTGGATACTCCTGGATACAAGGCAAAGGACATAAATTTTCAAGAGGTGATGGAGTCTTGCCTTGAAAAGACGGCCCCTGATGCCAAGGAAGACCAACTGCCCCTTAAGGTCACAAACAGACGCCATTTGGGTGCATCAGGGAAAAAGGTGGAACTTAAGGTAATTGAGAGCACAGAAAGGGGTGTGCCAAACAATGTGGATCTGGATGAGGAGATGGCTAAACTTTCTGAGAACAACATCAAGTATCAGTTGACCACACAGATGCTCATTAAAAAGATGGAGATGCTAAAGACAGCAATCACCGAGGGAGGTAAGCAATGAATCTGTTCACTTCCTTTACCATTAGCGCAAAGGGCCTAAGGGCCGAAAGAACAAGGCTCAATGTGGCCTCCATGAACCTTGCAAATGCCCACGTTACCCGTACCCTGGACGGAGGCCCTTACAGGGCAAAGTCTGTGGTTTTTCATGCAGTGGTCCTTAGCCAAAAAGAAAGCACGCAGTCAGGCGGGGAGGGAGATTTTGATGCACGCTTAAAAAAGGCCATTGAAACCGTTGAGGTGGCAGAGATTGTTGATAACAAGACGCCATTTATGGAGGTGTATGACCCAGACCATCCAGATGCAGACGAAAACGGAATGGTAAAGATGCCAAATGTTAATGTCATGGAGGAGATGGTTGACATCATGAGTGCCCAAAGGGCCTACGAGGCAAATATCTCTGCCATGGATGCTGCAAAGAACATGGCCGTGAAGGCAATTGACATTATCAGGTAAGGAGGGGAAAGGTGGCAGGCGAATTGAAGATAACAACTCCCGCCCTTCAGGTTGAGGCTGCCACCATGGGCGGCAAAAATAAGGTCAATGGTTCATCCACAAAGGATACGAGCTTTTCAAGACTGCTCGATCAGGGGATAGAAAAACTCAACAGCAAGATGCTTGAGGCAGACCGGCTTTCCTCAGAGCTTGCAGCCGGAAAAGACCTTGATATCCCAGAGGTGATGCTATCCATAACAAAGGCAGACATCTCATTCAGGATGTTCGTACAGCTTAGGAACAAGGCACTTAGTGCTTACGAAGAGATAATGAGGCTTCAGTTTTAGCCTTTACACCTGTTTTTTGCTTGAGGAGAAGAAAAGATGGCTAGTCCGGCAGATTATCTGTCACAGTTAAGAAAGATGTACGATGACCTAAGTGTCAGGCAGAAGGTCATCTCCGCTGCGGTAGTCGTTGGAGTGCTCGCAGGTTTTGTGGCTTTGTTTCTATTCATCAATACACCTACCTATAAGGTCCTTTACACCGATCTTGACCAGAAAGATGCTGGAGAAATCGTTCAGTGGCTACAGAAAAAAGGTATTTCCTACAAGGTCTCCCAGGGCGGAAGCGTCATAAAGGTACCAGAAGACAAGGTTTATGACATAAGGCTTGCCCTAGCCAGCCAGGGCCTTCCAAGGGGCAGCGGAGTCGGTTTTGAGCTTTTTGATAAATCAAGCCTTGGCACCACTGATTTTGTGCAACAGGTGAACTATCAGCGGGCTTTGCAGGGTGAGCTTGAAAAGACCATATCCAGGTTTCCCCAGGTAAAGACTGTGCGTGTCCATATTGCCAAGCCAAAGGATAGCCTTTTTGTGGGTCAGAGGCAGGAGCCAAGCGCATCTGTGGTGCTTGAGCTAAAAAGAGGGCAGGAACTTTCAAGGGGCCAGATCCAGGGGATAGTTCACCTTGTGGCCAGCGCGGTTCCAAGGCTCAAGAAGGACAATGTCACGGTAGTAGACACCACCGGGAACGTTCTTTTTGAGGCCAAAATGAACGTCAAGGATCCACTAAAGGCAAAGGCTAATCTCCAGTTTACCTACAGAAAGCGTCTTGAAGACTATTTCAAGCACAAGATACAGACCATGCTCGAAGATGCCCTTGGCCCTAAAAAGGCAGTGGTGCGTGTAAGCGCCGAGGTGGATTTCAGTCAGGTGAAGACAAGTGAAGACAGGTTTGATCCGGACACGGTTGCAATCCGGAGCGAGCAGAAATCAGAAGAGCTTGAAAAGCCACGTCAGCCAGGTGGTGTACCAGGGGTAAAGGGAGGGCTTGCAAACAAGCTTCAGGGCAACATCAATCAGCAGTCGGAAGAGTTTGTAATCAGGAAGAAAAAAGAGACCACCAATTATGAAATCAGTAGGATCCAGCGTGAGATCCTTGGTTCCATTGGTACACTAAAGCGTCTTTCCGTGGCTGTTATGGTGGACGGAAAGTACAAAAAGGAAAAGGGAAAGACTGTATATGTCCCAAGGACTCCTGAAGAGCTGACAAACCTCAAACAGATTGTCATGGCGGCAATGGGATACAGCGAGGAAAGAGGGGATGATGTAAGCGTGGTCAATGTTCCCTTTTCGCCCGAGAAGGTAGAAAAAGGTATTGCGGAAAAGGCAATGGACATATTTACAAAGCTCATTAGGCCTCTGGCAAACCTCCTTCTTGCCCTTATTTTCATCTTTGCCGTACTAAGGCCACTTCTTAACCGTTTCGTGCTAAAACCGCCTGAAGCGCAACCTGAAGAGGGAGCTCCGGCAATAGAGGGCGAGGTTGAAGGCGGAGAGGCAGTGGCAGCCCCGGCCTTTGAGCCAATACCAGACGTAAAGGGTGAGCTTAGAGACCTTGCCAAGGAATATCCGGAGCGGGCAGCAGCCCTAATAAAGATATGGCTTAGGGAAAAGAAGAAGGATAAGGAGGGTGAGTAACCGATGGGCATGTCGTCTCAGATAGATCTTTCAAATCCCGAAGGCCCTGTGAAGGCCGCAATATTTCTTTTGGCAATGGGCGAGGCATTTACTGCGGAGGTCTTCAAGTACTTGAAGGAAGAAGAGGTACGCAAGGTTTCCACCCTCATGGCAAGCATTCAGAATATCCCTGGTGAGGCCATTCAGATAGTGCTTGATGAGGTCAGGGCAAAGATGTCCATGGTACAGGGAGAGGTGTCGGTTCCGGTAGAGGATTTTTTGAAGAAGGTGCTTTTTTCCTCCATGCCAGAAGAGCAGGCCAAGCAGATATATGAAGACATAATGCGCCAGCTTCACCCATCAACCTTTCAGAAGCTTTCCAGCCTTGAACCCAAGGTTATCGTCAATTTTTTGTCAAATGAACATCCCCAGACCATTGCAGTTATACTTGCTCATCTTGAGCCTGACCTTGCGGCAGAGATACTTTCTGAACTTGATGAAAAGCTCCAGTCCGATGTGATGCTGAGGATTGCAAATCTTGAGAAGATAAGCCCTGAGATTGTGGCAGAGATAGACAGGGTTCTTGAGGAAGAGCTTTTTTCTGTAGAAATGAGTGATGCCACCAAGGTAGGTGGTGCAGAAAAGGTGGCAGAGATACTGAACAATCTTGATCGCACCCTGGAAGATTCGCTTCTTGAGCAAATAGAGGAAACCTCTGAGGACCTTGCAGAAGAAATCAAAAAACTCATGTTCAAGTTTGAGGATCTTCTCCAGGTGGATGACAGTGCCATTGTTGCAATACTCAAGGAGATTAGTACGGATGAGCTTAAACTTGCTCTTAAGGCCGCATCTGAAGAGCTAAGGGCAAAATTCTTCAACAATATGTCTGAAAGGGCTGCCCAGATGCTGAAGGAGGATCTTGAGGTCATGGGGCCTGTTCGCCTAAAGGACGTGGAGCAGGCACAGCAGGCCATTATAAGAGTTGCAAAGCGTCTTGAAAGCGAAGGCAAGATCGTTCTTGGTGGTAAGGGCGGAGACGAGGTGCTGGTGTAATCCATGGCAAGGGTGATCAAAAAGGGAAGATGTTCCTTTACGGTTTTGTCCACCAATGGCTCTGATTGCTCGGTATCTTCGGATGAAACTGGAAATTGTGACGATTTTAGCAGTTTGTCTCACCTTTTGCCTGAAGATACGGATTCAAAAACAGATGAACAGGTTGAAGGTGCAAAAAGGGGAGGCCCTGGCAACACAGACAGGCTTTATGAGGCAAAAAAAGAGGCAGAAGAAATAGTTTCAAGGGCCAAGGCGGAGGCAGAACGTCTAAAGAGCGAGGCAGAGATAATCGTCGTTGAAGCGAGAAAAAATGCTGAAGAGATAGAGAGCCAGGCATATGCCCTTGGTTACGAGCAGGGGCAAAAAGATGGAAAGGAGCTTGGAATAAAACAGTACCAGGTGGCAATTCAGCATCTTGAAAGGTTATTGAAAAGTTTTAAGGAAGAGACGGCCAGGCTTTCTTCGGCCTACGAGGCTCAAATGGTGCAGATATGCCTGCTTGTGGCAAAAGCGATCATAGAGAAAGAGGTCTCAGAAGACAGTGAACTCATAAAAAGGGTGCTATCAAAGGCCCTTGATAGAACCATTGAGGGAAGCAGCGTCACAGTTCTTGTAAATCCAAGAGACCTTGAGGGTCTTGATGAAGAGTTTCTTGAAAGTCTTTCAACGCCAGGTGGAAATATTGTGAAATTAAAGGCAGATGCCCAGGTAAGCCGCGGCGGCTGCATGATCGAAACAGATTTTGGCCTTGTGGATGCAACTATGGAATCAAGGTGGCTGTGTCTTATGGAAGACATAAACAGGCAGATCTTTGAAAGAACGGGTTTTAACATCAAAGATCCTTTAAAAACCTTTGGAGTAGATGAAAAAGAGACAAAATGACCGATTATTTATTCAATCTCAGCGATAGCCTTGATATTAATCTTGACGTATACAGCCAGGCCATTGACCAGGTACGCACCATCAGGGCATGTGGTATCGTAAAAGAGGTTGTCGGCATGGTTATCGAGGGGCAAGGACCTGGTGTGCCCATAGGCGGAATCTGTTCGGTAGAGGTAAAATCTGGAAGCACCATCCCTGCAGAGGTGGTGGGGTTTAGAAACAACAGGGTCCTTCTCATGCCCCTTGGAGATATGAGGGGAATAGAGCCTGGAAGCAAGATATGGGTTAATGAAGAGCACGCAAACGTAGGTGTTGGGCCTGATTTGCTCGGCAGGGTACTTGACGCAAAAGGGTTCCCGCTGGACGACAAGGGGCCTTTATACTTGGAGCAGCATTACCCCCTCTATGCCGAGCCCCTAAATCCAATGGACCGTCCACGGATAGATTCTCCTGTGGATGTTGGAATACGGGCCATAAATGGTTGCCTAACCCTTGGCAAGGGGCAAAGAATAGCCATAATGGCAGGCTCCGGTGTTGGCAAGAGCACCCTTCTTGGCATGATAGCAAGGCATACATCTGCCGATGTGAGCGTAATTGGCCTTATCGGAGAGCGTGGAAGAGAGCTTAGGGATTTTATCGAAAGGGACCTTGGGCCAGAGGGGCTCAAAAGATCGGTTGTTGTCGTAGCCACCTCTGACCAGCCTCCTCTCATCCGTTTGAGGGGCGCATATCTGGCAACTGCCATAGCCGAATATTTCAGAGATCAGGGAAGAGACGTGATTCTTATGATGGATTCTGTCACGAGATTCGCCATGGCCCATCGTGAGGTTGGACTTTCCGTTGGAGAGCCGCCAACCTCAAGGGGTTATACCCCATCGGTCTTTGCCGAGCTCCCAAAGCTTCTTGAAAGGGCAGGAAGAAAGGGGGAGGGCAGCATAACAGGAATATACACGGTCCTTGTGGAAGGTGATGACATGAACGAACCTATAGCCGATGCGGTGCGAAGCATTGTGGACGGACATGTGGTGCTTACAAGAGAGCTTGCCCATCAGGGGCACTACCCGGCCATAGACATACTCCAGAGCATCAGCAGGATAATGAGGGACATAGTGAGTCATAGCCAGATAGAGGCATATCAGCAGCTTATCAAGGTCCTTTCGGTTTACAGCAGGGCTGAGGATCTGGTGAATCTTGGTGCTTACACAAGGGGTACCAATCCTGACATAGACTTTGCCCTTTCAAAGATAGACGATGTAAAGGGATTTCTCTGCCAGGCAGTTGATGAGCGATGCAGTCTGGAAGAGTCTGTTTCAAGACTTATGGGCATCTTTAAGTAGAAGTGATGGGGAATGAGATTCAGATTCAGGCTTGAGACACTTTTAAGGGTAAGGAAAAGGATGGAAGAGATGGCAGAGATGGAATTTACGACAGCCCTTGGCAAACAAAGGGCACTTGAGGAGGAACTTAAAAGAAACAGGGAGGGACTTCATAAGGAGAAACAAAGGCTTAGGCAAGGTATTGAGGAGGGAATCATGTCATCAGAATTCAATTTGAGATGCCAACTAATTTCCCAGATGGAGAGAAAGTGCAGGGAGTTGGATCAAAGGCTGAAGCAGGCCCGCGTTGATGTTGCCCAGGCACGCGGCACACTCAAGCAAAGGCACATGGAAACCGAGCTTGTAGCAGGATTGAAGGAAAGGGATCTTAAGCGTTATCTGAAGGAAGTGGATGCCAGGCTTCAGAAGGAACTTGATGACCTTGTATCCGTAGGTTACGCCAGGCAGAGGAATAAGTTGGGATGAAGTTTGCGGTCTCTGGCAGGATCTGGCTTAAGGTGCTTGCAGGTGCGCTTTCTGCCAAACTTTTGGTCATCTTGGCAATGGTGTTTAATCTTTGCTCTGGCTCGTTTGTCATGACAGACAGTGCGGCTGCCGCTGCTTCTAAGAGCAGCTCCACCAGGACTGACGCCAATTTTGATGGGGATAAGGCTTGCAATCCGGAGCTTCTTGAGCTTCTTCGGGTAAAGATGGCAAAGCTTGATGAAAGGGAGCAGGCCCTGGATAAGAAAGAGAATGATCTTGAGCTCCTAAAACAGGACATAGAGGATAAATTAAGACAACTTAAAACGCTTCAGACAAAACTTGAAGGCCCTGTTAAAAAAAGGCGTTTTCAAGAGGAGCAGAAGCTTCAGCATCTGGCAGGGGTTTACAGTTCCATGGATCCTGTTCGGGCAGCTACTCTTCTTGACAAACTGGATGAGGATACGGTTACAAAACTTTTTGCCATAATGAAAAGCAAGAAGGTGGCAAAGATACTTGCTAACATGACCCCTGAAAAGGCAGCAAGGGTAAGTCAGCGTCTATATGGAAAAACCGAAGACGAATAATTGAAAAATCATGCTTGGTTGCCAGGGGAAATAAATTTAACCCTCATGACTTCTACCCCTTATCCTGCCTATTCTTGACATTTCCATCTCAGGTTCTATATTATTTTTCGTCTGATATTCTGGCACGGTTCCTGAATGATCAGAGTGAAGCGGGCGTAGCTCAGTTGGTAGAGTACAAGCTTCCCAAGCTTGGGGTCGCGGGTTCGAGGCCCGTCGCCCGCTCCATCCCTTTTTGAGGTTTGACTGCCAGAAGCTGCAATGCAGCAAGGCAGTGCTTACTTCGATGAGTGGAGGTATAAATTTTTATATCTTTGTCTCTTGAAGAAGTGGGCTCTGCCCACTTTTTTTTGTGCAAAGCCAAGTAGTTGAGAACATGAGATTTGATGAGCTTAAGAAAGAGATAGAAGAAAAGGTCAGGGAGCTGGTGGAACCCGTTGCAGACTATAGCGGGCTTGAGCTTGTGCTTGTTGAGTTTGTAAGGGGGCCAAGGGGCCATGTCCTTCGTATTGTCATAGACAAGGAAGGAGGCGTAACCCTTGACGATTGCAGCAGACTAAGTAGGGTGGTAAGTGATCTTCTTGATGTGCATGATCCGGTGCCAGGCAGCTACAATCTTGAGGTTTCATCTCCTGGAATAAACAGGCCTCTTGTGAAGAAAGACGATTTTGACAGATTTTCTGGTCAGAAGATCTTTGTTCGAACCAGTGAGCCTGTTGAGGGTAGAAGAAAGTTCAAGGGGATGCTTAGGGGCATGTCCTTGAAAGATGAGATAATAATCGAGACCACTTCTCAACAGTATCTCGTACCCTTTGAATTGGTTAATAAGGCAAGACTGGACATTCTTTAGATATTAGGATGGAGAGAACATGGATATAGGACTTAAAAGGATAATAGATCAGGTCAGTAGAGAAAAAGGGCTTGAAAGAGACGTTTTGATATCGGCGCTCAAAGAGGCAATAGCCTCTGCTGTGAAGAAACGTTTCGGTTCCCGTATGGATATCGAGGTAAACTACAATGAAAACAGCGGTGAGCTTGAGGTGTATCAGTTCAGGACAGTTGTTCCTGAAGTGAAGGATCCTATTACGGAGATATCTCTTGAGGAGGCAAAGGAGCTTGATCCTGAAAGTGAAATAGGCGACAGCATCGGCACGGTCCTTGACATGGACAAGCTTGGCAGGATAGAGGCCCAGTCTGCACGGCAGATCATCATCCAGAAGATGAAAAGTGCCGAAATGGATGTGATATACGATGAGTTCAAAGACAGGGAAGGTGAGGTAGTAAATGGAATAGTTCAGAGGTTTGAAAGGGGCAATGTGATAATAAACCTTGGCGGTACAGAGGCCCTGCTTCCTCCTTCGGAACAGATCCCCACAGAAAGCTACAGACGTGGTGACAGGCTAAGGGCATATATAGTTGAGGTTAAAAAGACCCAGCGAGACACCCAGATAATACTGTCTCGCACCCATCCAGAGTTTATCAGAAAGCTTTTCGAGATCGAGGTCCCTGAAATCGCCGAGGGCATTGTGCAGATCATGGGGGTTGCCAGGGAACCTGGAAGCCGTACAAAGATTGCGGTCAGCTCCAGTGACATAGACGTCGATCCAGTGGGTGCCTGTGTCGGAATGCGTGGCTCAAGGGTGCAGACCATCGTTCAGGAGCTAAGGGGTGAGAAGATAGACATCGTCCCGTGGAGTCCTGATCCTGCAAAGTATGTTTACAACGCCCTTGCACCTGCTGAGGTCACCCAGGTGACTGTGGATGAGGCAAACGAGGCCCTTGAGGTCATAGTCCCAGACGACCAGCTCTCCCTTGCCATTGGAAGGCAGGGGCAAAACGTGCGTCTTGCCGCAAAGCTCATGGGCTGGAAGATAGATGTCAAGAGTGAAACCCGTTATAAAAACAGCCAGGATCCAAATTACCAGGCCATGCTTGAACACCTTGGCATGACAGAAAGCGTGGCAGATCACCTGTTCAAAAAAGGGATTCGTTCAATAGGCCAGCTTGCTGAGGCTGATCCTGACGAGCTAAGAAAGGACGCCATCCCTTTTGTGGAGGCGGCCAAGAAATTTTTGGAAGAACATGGCCAGGAGTATGCCTATATTGAGGTTCCACAGGAGGGGCAGCCTGAAGAGACAGTTCAGGCAAAGGAGCAAGGAAACGGGGATGCAGAAGAGGGTGTTTCTAAGCAGGCTACTTCCGATACCGAAGTTAAGATGATTGATGAGGCATCCTCCCAGAAAGACTCCATAGATGTAAGCCGCGAAGATGAATCCTTGGGTGGGCCTGAGGAAAATCAGGAGAATTTGCAGGAGCAGGCAAATACTGAAGAAAAGGTACCTGCAGATGGTTAATGGTTCAAATGGGTGCTTGCAGGGGCAAACACGAACCTATCAGGATGTGTGTATTTTGCAGGAGGCGTTTTCCTAAAAAGGCCATGACGAGATTTGTTTTGAAGGAAAACAGCATTGTTCCAGACCACGGTCAGTGTCTTTCAGGGCGTGGCGCTTACTGTTGCAGTGATGAAAAGTGCATGAAGAGGCTTTCTCTTGACAGGAAAGGGCTTCTTGAAATGGCCTTGAGGCCAAAGAAAAAGTTTTTGAGATAGGCGTTTTTATCGTCTTTTGTTTAGTTGCAACGTAATTTGGGGGTGATTTTTTAAAATGTCAAAGATAAGAGTTCACGAACTTGCCAAAGAGTTCGGCATTTCAAGTAAGGAGATGGAGTCCAGAATCAAGGATCTTGGTTATCCCATCAAGAATTATATGAGTACCCTTGAGGACTATGAAGTGGATGCCATCAGAAAGAAGCTTAGAAGCGAAGA
>JALSQG010000118.1 GCA_026985565.1 Deltaproteobacteria bacterium | reverse complement strand
AGAAGAAGAAGTTTCTGTTAAGAAGGTCCAGAGGGAAGAAAAACAGGTAAAGAAAAAAGAGCCAGAGGTTGTTCAGGCCACTGAAGAAAAGATACAAGAGACTGTATCTGAAGAAAGGCCAAAGGTGGCTGCAGAAGAAAAAGTTACAAGGGCTAAAAAGGAGACAGAACAACCGGCACCACCACCAGAAGAGGAAAAGGTCTCTTCAAAGAAACCCGCTTCCAAGGAGCCAAAACAGTTCGTAAAGATCCTTGAAAGACCAAGGATAGAGCTGAAGAAAGTCGAAAAGGAAGAAAGGCCAGAGCCCTCAAGAAAAAAGAAGACAGCGGCTGCCACGACTCAGATGCCTGCTGAGGAACGACCTTCAAGGCCTGCCAAGGGCAAGAAAAAGGGAAAGAGGGTTGTAAAGGCAACGGATCTTGGAGGGCCTTCAAAGAAAAGAAGGCCCATGAAGAAAAAGGGCAAGAAAGAGGCAATCAGGGAAATCCTAAAGGAAGAGGAAGGTATTTCCAGGGTTGGCAAAAAGGGTCCTAAGAGCGCAAAGGCCCAAAAGGAGCAGAAGAGCGTTGGCACTGCTCCCATAAAGGCAGAAAAACGAAAGATAACCATGGTGGAGACCATACAGGTGAGCGAGCTTGCCCAGAAGATGGGAGTCAAGGTTTCTGAGGTAATCATGAAACTCATGGCCCTTGGGATCATGGCAACAGCCAATCAGACAATAGATTATGATACGGCAGCACTCATAGCCTCTGAATTTGGCTACGAGGTGGAAAAAAAGAGTGTGGCAGAGGACATAATAGAGCAGGTTCAGAAGAGGGTTGAGGGGGGAGAAGCTTTGCCGAGGCCTCCAGTGGTCACCATCATGGGGCATGTGGATCATGGAAAGACAACCCTTCTTGATGCCATAAGAAAGAGCGATGTTGCCTCCAGGGAGGCAGGTGGGATTACCCAGCACATAGGTGCCTATGAGGTGTCTCTTCCCTCAGGTGATCAGGTGGTATTCCTCGATACCCCAGGGCATGAGGCGTTTACATCAATGAGGGCCAGGGGCGCAAGTGTAACGGATCTCGTCATCCTTGTCGTTGCTGCAGATGATGGGGTGATGGCCCAGACCAGAGAAGCCATTGACCATGCAAGGGCTGCGGGAGTGCCCATAATCGTTGCAGTAAACAAGATAGACAAGCCAGGTGCCAATCCAGACAGGGTGAAGACGGAGCTTTCAGAGCTTGGCCTCATGCCTGAAGACTGGGGCGGAGACACCATATTCGTAAATGTGTCTGCCAAGATGGGCACAGGAGTAGACGAGCTTCTTGAGATGATGGTGCTTCAGTCAGAGGTGCTTGAGCTAAAGGCAGATCCCAATCGGCCTGCCACTGGCTACGTTATCGAGTCCAAACTTGATAAGGGCAGGGGGCCTGTTGCAACCTTGCTCATCAAGGAGGGTACACTAAGGATTGGAGATGCCATGGTGTGCGGGCTTAATTATGGGAAGGTAAGGGCCATGCTTGATGATAAGGGCCGCAAGGTTGAGGAGGCTGGCCCTTCAAAACCGGTTGAGGTGCAGGGCCTTTCAGGTGTACCAGAGGCGGGAAGCCAGTTTGTTGTGCTTCCGAATGAGAAAAAGGCAAGGGAGGTTGCCGAATACAGGCAGAGAAAGGCCAGAGAGGCAGAGCTTGCAAAGAGCAGCAAGATTAGTCTTGAGACGGTGTTTGAAAAGATGAAGGAGCAGGATCTGAAGGTGCTCCACATCATTGTAAAGGCCGATGTTCAGGGCTCTGTAGAGGCGCTTAGTGATGCCCTAAAGAAACTTAGCACAGACAAGATAAAGATTGATATCGTAAGGGCTGGAATAGGAGCAATTACGGAATCTGACGTTCTTCTTGCATCAGCATCAAATGCAATCATCATTGGATTCAACGTAAAGCCGAGTCCCCAGGCCAAACAGCTTGCAGCAAAGGAGCATGTGGATATCAGGTTCTACAATGTCATCTACCATGCCCTTGAGGAAGTAAAGAGTGCCATGACCGGTCTCCTCGAGCCAGTTTACAAGGAGAAGACCCTTGGCAGGGCAGAGGTGCGCCAGACCTTCCATATCGCCAAGGTTGGCACAGTTGCAGGCTGTTACGTTCTTGAAGGGATAATGAAACGAAACAGCCAGGCCAGGCTTCTGCGTGACAATGTAGTGGTTTATACGGGCAAGATAGAGTCTCTTCGTCGTTTCAAAGAGGACGTAAAAGAGGTACAGGCAGGTTATGAATGCGGTATAGGCCTTGAAAGGTTCAATGATATAAAAGTGGGTGATGTAATAGAGGCCTATGAGATGGAAGAGGTTGCTCCTGACCTTGGCAAGCAGGTTGAGGAGAGCAAGGAGAAGGTTGAGCAGGAGTAATGGTTGTTGCTGTTGCCAGGATAAAGTTTCATCTTCCCAACAACCATTCTTTAAAGGGTAAGCGGAAGGTGGTCAAGAGTATGGTGGCCCAGGTTAGGAACAGATACAATGTTGCCTGCTCCGAGGTCAATTTTCACGATGTGTGGCAGACTGCTGAAATAGGGGTCTGTACCGTTGGAAACAGCGAGCCTGTGCTCTCTTCTGTTATGGAAAAGATTCTAAGCTTTGTGGAGACGTCGTGTCCGGTGGACGTGGTGGATTCACAGCTTGAGATAATACATATGGGTACATGATGGACTACGATATATTCGAAGGCGTACTTAGCAGGCGGCCTGCTTACTCCAGGGCCGACAGGGTTGCAGATCTCCTTAAAGAGGAAGTGGCAAACATGCTCCTTTTTGAGATTAAGGACCCGCGTGTCCAGGGCCTTGTGACTGTGGTGTCTGTAAAGGTCACAAAGGACCTCAGGCATGCGGACTTTTTCGTCTCTATAACTGGCGGGGACCAGGAAGAGAAAGAGGCTATGAAAGGGCTTTCCAAGGCCTCTGGTTTCATAAGAAGAAGCCTTGGAAGGCGTATAAGGATGAGGAGGGTACCAGAGCTTCACTTTAAGCTTGATGAGACCTTTAAGGAACAGGAGCGCCTGGAAAGGCTTTTTAGGAAGATACATGAAGAAGAATAAGGCACTGATGAAAGAGGCTGCTGCCCTTCTTTCTGAAGATAATAGATTTCTTGTGACTGCACATGAACGGCCAGATGGTGATGCCGTTGGCTCAATCCTTGCAATGGGGCATGTACTTGGCGAGCAAGGCCGGCAGTGTGTGCTTTACACCCAGGACGATGTGCCAAAAGGTCTGTCTTTTCTTCCAGGAGTTTCCAGGATCGTTCACGAGGTTCCAGAGTGGAAAGATGGCTCTTTCTGCCTCGTAGTCCTTGATTGCAATGAGATAGACAGGGTTGGAAAAGATGGTGCAATGCTACTTGGTGGGTGCGAAAGCGTTGTGGTCCTTGATCATCATCTTGGCGATGGTTTTTGCCAAGAGGTTTCAAAGACGTGCGTATCTATAATAGACACCACTGCCTGTGCAACAGGCGCCCTTTGCTTTGAGCTTTTTAAGGAACTTGGCTGGAAGGTAAACAAGGATGCAGCGACCTGTCTCTATACTGCAGTTCTTACAGACACTGGCGGGTTTCGATACAGTAATACAAGTGTCAGGACCTTTGATCTTGCCAAGGAACTTGTAGGTTGCGGTGCGGACCCTTATGAGATTGCCCTTAGCTGTTTCGAATCAAGGCCTCTTTCAAAACTAAAGCTTCTTGGGCTTGCCCTTGAGACATTGGAAGTCTATTATAACGGCCTTTTGTCCATTATGACCCTTACTCCAGAGATGTTCGAGCTTTGCGGCTCCAAGGAATCTGAAACTGACGATTTTGTCTCTTACGCAAGGTCACTTGATACGGTAGAGGTGGCTGCGCTCATAAAAGAGGCAAAACCAGGTCTTGTCTCTGTAAGCCTTCGTTCAAAGAGATTCGTGAACGTAGCAGAGCTTGCAAGCAGATTCGGTGGCGGCGGCCATTTCAATGCAGCAGGCTTTCGAATGGCAGGTAACCCTACGGAAATAAAGGAAAGGCTTATTGAACTTGCTGGAAGCTATCTTCAGGGAGGAATCTCAAAATGAAAAGCGGAGTTCTTATGTTGGACAAGCCAAAGGGGATCACCTCCTATAAGGTTGTGGAGCGGGTAAAAAGGTGTCTCAAGGTGAAAAAGGCAGGCCATACAGGCACCCTTGATCCAATGGCCACTGGCCTTGTGGTTGTTTGCATTGGAAAGGCCACCAAGATTGCCCGTTTCCTCACAGAGGCAGACAAGGTTTATCAAGGCCGCATAACCTTGGGTGTTGAGACAGATACCTTTGACATGGATGGCAAGGTTGTATCAACGGCAAAGGTTCCAGCATCCTTGACCCTTGAGGATATCCAGCATGCTGCAGACCGCTTTACAGGCACAATCTACCAGGTGCCTCCACCATATTCTGCTGCAAAGCACAAAGGGGTTCCTCTATATAAGCTTGCAAGAAGAGGGGTCAGCGTAAGGAAGGAACCCAAGAAGGTGTGTATCCACCGGTTTCAGATAACAAATTATGACCCTCCACACTTTGAATTCCAGGTTCATTGTTCAAAGGGCACCTATATTCGTTCCTTGGCAAAGGATATAGGCAGGGAAATAGGTTGTGGAGCCACCCTTTCTGGTCTTCGCAGACTGCGCAGTGGGCTTCTTTCCGTGGAAAAGGCCATTCCTTTTCAGTACGTAAGAGACATGGACGTAGGTAGGATCAGAGAAAATATCATGCCAGTGGAGCTTGTCCTATCTCACATTCCGTCCATTATTGTGGATGCAAGGGATGCCCTTTACATACAGCAGGGAAGAGGCATGCGGCTATCCAGGGTATTCGATTACATGAATGAGCAGATTTCAGGCCTTCAGTCTGTTCGTTCTGATTATTTGAGGGTAATGGCAGAAGATAAGGAGCGGAAGCTTAGGCTTATATGTATTGCCAAGTGGCCTGATTTTGCCAAGGAGGCCAAGCTTGAGATTTTGAGGGTGTGGAGCCCTAACTGATGATTTTTGTTTAGACTTTTGAAACACTACTTACAAGGAGGAATATAGTTGTGGTATTAGATCCAGTACGCAAAAAGGAGATAATCGACAAATTTAAGACCCATGATGGTGATACCGGTTCTCCTGAGGTTCAGATCGCCCTTTTGACAACGAGGATTCAGGATCTGACTGAACACTTCAAGGTACACAAAAAAGACCATTCTTCAAGAAGGGGGCTTTTGAAGCTTGTTGGACAAAGAAGAAGGCTGCTCGATTATCTTAAAAGAAAGGATGTTGGCCGTTACAGGAAGATCATCCAGGAATTAGGACTTAGACGTTAAAACAAAAAGGTACAGGTATTAAATGGTAATGACAAAAGTTGAGATAGAAGTAAACGGGCAGCCTTATGTGCTCGAGACAGGCAAACTCGCAAAGCAGGCAAATGGAGCTGTTTTGGCAAGCCACGGAGAGACGGTGGTGTTGGCAACTGCAGTCAGCTCAGGAAAGCCAAGGGAGGGCGTGGACTTTCTGCCCCTGATGGTGGATTATCAGGAGATGTACTACAGTTCGGGAAGGATCCCTGGCAACTATTTCCGCAGGGAGATAGGAAGGCCAAGCGAGAAAGAGACGCTTACGTCGCGCTTCATTGACCGGCCCTTGAGGCCCCTTTTCCCAGATGGCTACAATTACGACACCCAGATAATCGTCTCTGCCCTTTCAGTGGATCCCGATGTTGATGCTGACGTAATTGCCATCACTGCCGCCTCTGCTGCCCTAACCGTATCAGATATTCCCTTCAATGGGCCAATAGCCGGTATCAGGGTAGGGCATGTGGACGGAAAATATATTGTAAATCCAACCAGGGCGCAGCTCATGGAATCAGACCTTAACCTTATTGTGGCAGGATCCAAGGATGCCATAGTTATGGTTGAGGGTTGCGCATCCATTGTGACAGAGGAGGAGGTGCTTGAGGCAATACTTTTTGCCCAGGATGCCATAAGGCCCCTTATTGAGCTCCAGGAAGAGCTTAGGGCCAAGGCTGGAAAGAAAAAATTTATTGTAACACCTCCTGAGCGTGATGAGGACCTTGAGAAAAAGGTAAGGGAGCTTGCCTTCTCTGAGCTTGAATCGGTCCTTTCCATTCCTTCAAAGGTGGAGAGGAATCATGCAAAGAAAATGCTCAAGGAAAAGGTGGTGGAAGAGCTATGTGTTGCCTATCCTGATGCCCAGCCACAGATCTCTGCCATCTTCAAGGACCTTGAAAAAGAGATCATGCGTTCCATGATCCTGGATAAGGAGAGCAGGATAGACGGCAGGAAGTTTGATGAGATAAGGCCAATCAGTTGCGAAGTTGGCGTACTTCCTCGCACCCACGGCTCTGCCATCTTCACAAGAGGAGAGACCCAGGTCCTTGCCGTTACAACCCTTGGCTCATCTGAGGATGAGCAGCGTATAGAATCTCCAGCAGGCCAGGAGTTTAAACATTTCATACTTCATTACAACTTTACACCTTTCAGCGTTGGTGAGGTGAGGCCACTTAGAGGCCCGGCAAGACGCGATATAGGTCATGGCGCTTTGGCGGAAAGGGCGCTTGCGGCAGTGGTTCCACTTCCAGACGATTTTCTTTACACCATCAGGGTGGTATCTGAGGTGCTTGAGTCAAATGGCTCCTCCTCCATGGCCACGGTTTGTGGAGGCTGCCTTGCCATGATGGATGCAGGCGTGCCCATAAGAGACATGGTTGCAGGCATTGCAATGGGGCTCATATTGGATGAAGAAAGGGACAAGGCAGTGATACTTTCAGACATCCTTGGAGATGAGGACCATCTTGGAGACATGGATTTCAAGGTCGCAGGAACCCAGGAGGGAATAACAGCACTTCAGATGGACAT
>JALSQG010000117.1 GCA_026985565.1 Deltaproteobacteria bacterium | reverse complement strand
TATTGGATGAAGAAAGGGACAAGGCAGTGATACTTTCAGACATCCTTGGAGATGAGGACCATCTTGGAGACATGGATTTCAAGGTCGCAGGAACCCAGGAGGGAATAACAGCACTTCAGATGGACATCAAGGTCAAGGGCATATCAAAGGAGATACTGCATAGGGCCCTCATGCAGGCCAAGGAGGGCAGGGAATTCATCCTTGGTAAGATGCATGATGTGATTGAAAAACCAAGGGAACAGCTATCCAAGTATGCCCCAAGGGTAACAAATCTCACCATAAGCCCCGAAAAGATAAAGGATCTTATAGGTCCTGGAGGAAAGACCATAAAGGCCATTGTTGCAGATACTGGTGCCAAGATTGATATAGAGGATACTGGGGAAGTTCATGTGTTCAGTACCTCGCCGGAGGCTGCTGAAAAGGCTGTCAAGGAGATAGAGCGAATAACCAGGGTGCCCAAGGTGGGCGAGGTGTATGAAGGGGTAGTAAAGCGAATTGTTGACTTTGGCGCCTTTGTTGAGATCCTTCCGGGAACCGATGGCCTTTTGCACATATCGCAAATAGAAAATAGGCGAATAAACAACGTTCGAGATGTGCTCAAGGAAGGCGACAGGGTCAAGGTCAAGGTTATTGATATTGATGATCAGCACAGGATAAAACTTAGTAGAAAGGCACTCTTATAGTCTCTGGGAGCTATGGACCATGAAATATGACTTCAGAAAGTCCACCCTTTCTAACGGGGTAAGGGTGCTTACAGAAAGACTGCCCGCAAGCAGGGCTGTCTCCATTGGTATCTGGGTTGCAACTGGCAGCCGGGACGAGCCAGGCGAATTATCAGGTATATCACATTTTATCGAACACATGATATTCAAGGGCACGGAAAGTAGAAGCGCCCTTGACATTGCAAAGACCTTTGACCGTCTTGGAGGCTTTTCAAACGCCTTTACCTCCAAGGAAACTACCTGTTTCCACGCAAAGGTGCTTGATGCCCATCTTGACATAGTTCTTGAGCTTCTTGCAGACATCTTCCTCAATTCCACCTTTGATGAGGTGGAGGTGGAAAGGGAACGGCAGGTTATCCTCCAGGAGATAAGCATGGTGGAGGATTCTCCAGATGAGCTGGTTCATGAATTCTTCAATAACAACTTCTGGAAGGGTAATCCGGTAGAACGTTCAATTCTTGGCACCCCGGACACCGTATCAAGGATATCTTCCATCCAGCTCAAGGAGCACATGACCAGATTTTCAACCTCCAACCATGTTCTTGTCTCTGCCGCAGGCAACATAGACCACGACATCTTTTGTAAGAAGATAGAGGCCCTTTTTTCACCACTTTCAAGAAACGGAAAAGTGGTTGACAGACAGGCACCGAGAGGAAACTTCGACTGTTTCTTCAAGGAAAAGGAACTTGAGCAGACCCATATACTGGTGGGTCTTAGAGGGCCTTCGTCGGTTGATCCTGACAGGTATCCAGCCCTTCTTATGAACGTGATACTTGGCGGATCCATGAGCTCGAGGCTCTTTCAGGAGATTCGGGAGAAAAGGGGCCTTGCCTATGCGGTCTATTCATTCGTATCCACATTACAGGATGCCGGTTTCCTCGGGATATATGCAGGTGTTGCCCCGGAGAATACCTGCAAGGTGGTGGAACTGATAAGAAAGGAGCTTGAGCGACTTGCTATCACAGATGTAAGTGCTACAGAGCTCTCTGCTGCCAAGGACAACATAAAGGGTGGTCTTCTCTTATCTGCAGACAACACTGATTCAAGGATGACCAGGATTGCAAGAAACGAGATAGACCTTGGTGAGTATGTATCCTACGATGAGGTTGTGGATCGTATAGATGCAATTGATACCAAAGATATAAGGCAATGTGCAAGGAACTATCTCTCAGACGGGATAGCCGCTGCCCTTCTTGGCCCGTTATCAGACGAGGATAGGCAAAGATGCAAGAAGATACTGCAAGACAGTTGAAGGTGGCTGTTGTCCGCTTGCCCCACTACCACGGGCTTGCCCTTCCTTCCTATGCCACTTTGGGTTCAAGCGGCATGGATCTTCTTGCTGCGGTGACCGATCCTGTTGTTCTGCTTCCTGGGGAGATTGTTCTTGTGCCCACCGGCATAAGCGTCGCCATTCCAGCAGGTTATGAGCTTCAGATCAGGCCGAGAAGCGGGCTTGCCATAAAGCATGGGATCACGGTGGTAAACTCTCCTGGTACCATAGATTCCGATTACAGGGGTGAGGTGAAAGTGGGGCTGATAAATCATGGCAAAGGCCCCTTTGAGATAACAAGGGGCATGAGAATAGCTCAGGCAGTCCTTGCAAGAAGTTATATGGTTTCGTGGAGTGAAGTGGATAGGCTTCCTGAGACATCAAGAGGCAGTGGTGGCTTTGGTCATACAGGTCTGAAGTAGCCTGTATGCACCTCCATATATGCCAAGATACGGCTCCTTTACCAAAAATACAGGTATGTTTTTAAGTAGATTTGTCATCCGTCCCTTTTGAACAAAACCTTCTTGGAACCATCCCTTTTGAAGCCAGGAAACAATGTGGAGGCTTACACCACCGGTTATGAAGACTCCTCCAAGGGGCAGGGTCTTTAGTGCAAAGTTGCCTGCCTCTTCTCCGTATATCTTGCAGAAAAGCTTAATGGCCTTGATGGAAGGTTTGTCTCCTTTTTCCGCTGCCTCTGTCACCTGTGACGGTGACTTAAAGGTCTCCTCGAACATGTCCTTATGGCTGTCTTTTTTCATGAAAAACCCATAAAGCTCCAACAGACCAGGGCCTGATAGGATTCTTTCATAGCTTACATGGCGGTATTTGGCTTTAAGATAGATGGCAAGTTCCATCTCTGTTTCATCTGTAGGAGCAAAGGTAGCGTGCCCGCCTTCACTCCTTAGGGCCTTCCATCCAAGTCCCTTACAATAGACGCATGTTGCCTCGCCAAGGCCAGTGCCTGCGCCAATAAGTATCTTTGTTTCCTTTGGCTGTGGTGTTTCACCTGCAAGCTTCAAAAGACGTTTTTCATCCACAACGGAAAGTCCATAGGCAGCAGCCTCAAAGTCGTTTAAAAGGATGCAGGAGCGTAGATCAAAGGCCTCGATGAGCTCCTTTTTTGAAATGTCCCATTTGAGGTTTGTGCCTTCTATTTTTTCGTCACTGGTCACCCCTGCTGCTGCAACTGCCCAGTAAGGTGGAAGCTTCTGGTTTGTGTCTTTTTGGAAATGGCTAAAAAGCTCAATGGCTGATCCAAAGTATCTTGTCGGGTATATCTTTAGAAGATCAATTGTTGTATCCTGACACAAGGCTACCCTGGCATTTGTTCCTCCTATGTCAGTAACGAGAAGCCTCATATCTTTAGTCAATCGGTTGCTCCTCTGGCCAACCTATGGGTACGCAAAGAACAGGGCAGGGTAGAAGACGCACCACCTTCTCAACGGTGCTTCCAAAAAATATCTCCTCTATGGTTCCTCCCTTGCCCCTGCTGCCATAACCACCCATAAGAATGAGATCCACCTGGAAGTCCCTGGCCTTCATTGCTATTTCCTGAAAAGGCATGCCAACAGAGACAAGGGTTTCCTGAACCAGATCCTTTCCCTCCCAGGTGTTCAAAAGCTTCCTGAAGGCCTGTTTGGACTGATTCATGAGCCTTTCAAGGACCTTTTCAAGTGGCTCCTTTGAATAGGCAGAAAAATGTTCTGCCTCCCTGCTGTCTATTACGTTTAGAAGTATCAATTTGGCGTGAAATCTTTCTGCCATTTTTTTGGCATAATTCATTGAATTTATAGCACAATCTGAAAAGTCGGTAGGTATTAGTATCAAAGATACGTCCATGATGTCATCTCCTGAACCTGAATATTTCTGCACTCCAGCCATCCTGATCAAGCCCTTCTTCCATGTCCATCCCGTAATTTTTCAATTTCTGACAGACCGTGTCCCTGGATTTAAGGCTGTGGCCCGAAAGTATCAGCCTGCCACGACTGTCAAGCCTTGATGTCATGGCCTCAAGCTCCCTGAACATGACCGAAGGGGTAAGATTTGCAACAATAACATCACTGTTTAAATAGGGCAATTTTGAAAGCGGCTCTAAAAGAAGTGTCACCCGCTCATCAACCATGTTTAGCCTGAGGTTGTCCATGGCATTTGCTATGGCATCTTTCTGAATGTCCTGGGCAATAATTTGCTTTGCACCAAGGTGTGCAGCCAAAATGGCAAGGATGCCAGAGCCTGTGCCAACATCAATGACCATATCAAATGGCAAAGGTTCCCTTTCTGCCATAAGGATCAACGCTGTTGCTGCAAGCCTTGTGGAGGGATGAATTCCAGAGCCAAAGACATTGAGCGAAGGCCTGATGTAAATTATTGAAGAACCCTTTTGGGCAAGGTCTTCTTGGCCCAAATTTCCGTCACAGAATCGCACCTTCCAGTTGCCAGCAAGGTGTGCCTCGCTTTTCTCAAAGGGGGATTCAGAAACGTCCTTGTCCATGACCACAAGGTCAATGCCTTGGCAGGAAGCCACTAAGCTTTCTGCCTCAAAGATTATCTTAGAAATTAGGGTAAGGAAAGTATCTATGGAGTCTTCCTCAAGGTTGACGTCAAGGCGAAGTCCATTAGAACAATTTTTAAGTTCAAGGCCTTCTACAGTCAGACTGTTTTCAAGATATTTTTTTAACAATGGCCCGAGGTGTTTTAAGCAATTTTTTGGCGCGTCAAATTGGAGGGTGACGGATCTTCTAAAGCCCTTCTTGGGATTCATGTTCTTGCCTGTATTTCTCAACATCCCCTTCCAGGGTGGAAAGCCTTTTTTCAAGAGAAGGCCAAAGCATTTCTGCCTGGTCAAATTGTCTAAGGTCAATGGCAGATAAAAGATCCTCAATCTGGAGGGATAGTTCGCTTCCCCTTCTAAGAAGCTCTTCTGCATCTGGGGGAATTATTGCCTGCACCTCATCCATTTGTTTTCTAAGCCTTCGGTATTTGCCAAGAAGAATGTTTCTTTTTTTGTTTATATACTTTAAGGCGCAGTCCTTGGCCCCTTGTGCGAATTCGGTTGTCTTTTTTGCAAGATAGATTGCCTTTCTATATTCCCTTTTACCAGCGTACTTTCTTGCCTTTTTAAAGAGCAATACCGCCTCATCCCACTTGTCAGGGCAAAACTTAGGCGCAGATGCCAAAAGGGCCTTGTTTAGCGAATCCGCAGCCACCTCTTTTTTTTGTCTCCATGTAGTTCTCAGTTTTCCGCTCGGTGTTTTTTCTATTATCTTTTCGAGCTCCTTTTTGATCTCCTTTCTAAGTTCCAGGCGAAGCTTGTTTGGATCTGAGAAGTTAAAGCCAGAAAGCATAAGAAAACAAAGGAGCAAAGAGAGGAACCCCCACCACTTTTTGATATTACTTGAATCAGATCCAGAAAAGGTCATTTGGCAGAGCGTATATATAGGTTATAGGTTATGTGGTCCCTGATCCATCTTTGGTCCCACCACTCAGACGGGTTTACAAAGACGCCACCAACCATCATGCCAAAGTGCAAATGATCTCCTCCGGCAAGTCCGGTGGAATCTGTGATCCCTATGATCTGTCCTTTTTTTACAAACTGGCCAGGGCTTACCATCATCTGGCTCAAATGGGCATAAAGGCTCAGCAGGCCAAGGCCATGGTCTATTACAACGGTGTTGCCATAAATGCCGTTATATCCGGCAAAGACAATCTTGCCTTCATTTGCAGCTGGAACCTTTGCATGGGATATGGATGCAATATCTACCCCCATATGATAGGCCTGATCCACTTCCTTTCCATGATAGAAGTAATGTCTTTTGTCTGCAAAATCAGACCGTTTTGCCCCCTTAAAACGCAGAAAGCCCTTTGAGAAAAAGACCTTGTCATGGCTTTTTCTGCAAAGAGAGAGCAGAAAGTCATTGTTTTTCTTCCTTAGCACATGATTTACCTTGATGAATGTCTCAATAAGACTTGGGGCTGCAACCTCAGGGAACCTGCTTGCAAAACCTGGCATCTTTTGTTGGAGAAAGGAGTCAGAAATGTTGATTTTGTCCTCTTTCTTGTGCCTTGGAAACACGTGATATGAAAAGCCAGCCAACCCCTTATTTCCGGCAAGATCAATGGCCTCCACCTGAAGGATTTTGGGATGAAAGTTATTAAAAGGTATGGCAAAAAGGGCACGGTAGATCCCGTCTTCGCCCTTGGCTGCGTTGAAAAAATGTTTGTCAACCCTGACTCCAGCAGAGGTAACATCCTCGTTTAATCTGAAAGATATGGCACCAGCGCCACCCACCTTTAAGTTATGAATGGTGGAAAGAACCGTTATGATTGGAGGCATGTAGTCTATGTTCAGAGGAATTTTTAAAATCGCCTCGTTTCCCTTGGAGCCATTTCTAAGGGATGCGTCAAAGGCGCTTACTATGAGTGTTGCCTTTCCGCTTAAAAGCCCGGCCTGTTGCGGCTCGATCTTCCATGAAAGGGCAACGGCCTTCGATGGAGAACCTGTCCACATGCTGGAGATGGGAATGCTTTTTTCTCCAACGACAACCTGTTTGTCACCCTGAACTATCTTGGCTTCAACGAATCTGATCCCTGCCTGCTCATCGGTAACGTCGATCTCAACCTGTGCATCCTTACCAATTACTGCCGGAACCTTTCGGGCAGTTATCTCCGGAGGCGTGCCTTCAAAAAGTCTAAGACCGATGTATGCCCCAACTGCCATGGTGGCAATAATGATCAAGACTATCAGTAGAGTCAGAAGTTTTTTCATTTATGTGCGACCTCTATTCCATTGTATTTATTCATGGCAGATTCTATGCCATTTTTTAGGAAGTGGGCTATGGCTTCAGAGGCAGTTTCTACAACCTTTTCCATAACGCTTAGTTCCTCGGGTGAGAATCTTGATAGCACGTATCTGTCTGCAGGCATTTCATTGGGCGGGCGTCCAATACCAATCTTAAGCCTTGGAAAGTCCTTTGTTCCAAGGGCCTCAATAATACTTCGTATGCCGTTATGTCCGCCATGGCCTCCTGAACGGACAAATTTCATGCGGCCAAGGGCTATGTCAAGGTCGTCATGGACCACTAAGATATCCTCACTTTTTAGACGAAAATAGGAGGCTACCCTGGCAACAGGCCCACCGCTTCGATTCATGTATTCAAGAGGCTTTATCAAAAAAAGCCTGCCCCCAAAAAGTTGACCTTCTGCAATAAGATACCTTGGAGGCCTTTTTTCTTCCCTGAATGTAAGGCCAGTTTCCTGAGCAAATCTGTCTAAGACCAGAAAACCAGAGTTATGTCGTGTTTTTTCGTACTTGCGACCAGGATTGCCTAAACCAGCAATAAGGTGTTTTTTCAACTAAAAATCCCAAAAGGATTAAGACCCGGCAGACAAGCACCTGCCGGGATCAATCAGCCTGTTACTCTTCAGTGCCTTCTTCGGCCTCGGCTCCGCCTTCTGCCTCTTCGACCTCTTCTTCCTCAGCCACTTCTTCAGCTTCAACCGTTCCACCAACAACTGTAACAAGTGTGGTGTCTGGAAGCTCTGCAAATTCAACACCTTCAGGAGGCGTTAAATCCTCAACATGTAGGGCATCTCCTACATCAAGATCAGTGATATCGACCTCTATTTCCTTGGGAATGGCAAGGGGCAGACACTTTATGGCAACGGTCCTTTGGATCATCTCAAGCACTCCGCCACTAAGCTCCACTCCTTTGGCCTTGCCAACGAGCTTTATCGGGACCTCAACTTCTACCTTATCCTCAACAGACACTGCATAGAAGTCAATGTGCCGCACGGAATCGTTCACAGGGTGCCGTTGCAGCTCCTTGATAAGGGCAAGCCTTTCATCACCATCCATCTTCAAAGTGAAAATTATCTGTTCACCCGCTGCCTTTATCATGATCTTGTTAAATTCATGGGCATTTATGCTAAGGGCCATGGGATCTGTCTTTGGGCCATAAAGCACAGCAGGAATTTTTCCTGCCTTTCTGAGCTTTCTTGCTACACCCTTGCCTGTGTCTGTTCTTATTTGGGCATCCAGATCTATCTGAATCATGTTCTAACTCCTGGTTTCATATTTTGTTATTAGCCTAATTTGTTTTGTTATATTTACGATCAAACAAAAAGGGAGCTTACGGAATCATCGTCATGGATTCTTGAAATTGCCTCTCCAAGAAGCGGAGCCACACTAAAAACCTTCACCTTGTCCCCAAGCTCTTTGGCCTTGTCTCCCAGGGGGATGGTGTTTGTGACCATCAGGGATTTTAGTACAGAGTTTTTTATCCTTTCAACCGCAGGACCTGAAAGAACAGGATGCGTAGCACATGCGTGCACCTCCTTTGCGCCCCGTTCCTGGAGGGCCTGGGCTGCGTTGCAAAGGGTGCCCGCAGTGTCCACCATGTCATCGAGCACTATGGCGATTTTGTCCTCCACGTCTCCTATGATGTGCATTACCTGAGATTCGTTGGCCTTTTCCCTTCTTTTGTCAATGATGGCAAGCCCAGTGCCCAAACGCTTAGCAAAGGCCCTTGTACGTTCCACACCGCCGGCATCAGGAGACACCATTACCACCTCATCCCTTGGAAATTCATGCAGGTGCTTCAAAAGAACTGGTGCAGCAAAAAGATGGTCTACCGGTATGCTGAAAAAGCCCTGGATCTGACCGGCATGAAGGTCCATGGCAAGGAGCCTTCGTGCACCTGCCGTGGTGATTATGTCTGCAACAAGTTTGGCAGAGATGGGAACCCGGGGAGCTGCCTTTCTGTCTTGACGTGCATAACCATAATATGGCACCACTGCGGTTATGCGCCTTGCAGACGCCCTTCTTAGGGCATCTATCATAATGAGAAGCTCCATCATGTGGTCGTTGACAGGAGGACATGTTGGCTGAATGACAAATACATCTGCGCCACGGACGTTTTCTCCTATCTCTACAAATGTTTCTCCATCACTGAACTTTCTCACCTGGGCTCGTCCAAGGGGCATGTTGAGATAATCACAGATCTCTTGTGACAAGGCCGGATGGGCGTTGCCTGTAAATATCTTGATTTTGTTGATGGACATGGCCTTTCAGTCCCCCAAAAAAAATTTCAAATAGTCCTAACAAGACGAAAACTATCAGTACCCATTTCTGACAATTGCTCTAAAAAAATGGGCAAAAAAATGGCTGGGGCGGCAGGATTCGAACCTGCGAATGCGGGTTCCAAAGACCCGTGTCTTACCGCTTGACGACGCCCCAACTCCTAATCGGTTTCTTCTTTCCTCAGCGATCTTGTAACTAAGCAACTAAAGCCGGTCTCTTCTTTGACCCTGTCAAGGGCATGAGTGGCATGTTGCCTCGTGTCGAACACGCCAAAGACTGTGGAACCACTTCCAGACATCAAGGCGGTTCTGGCTCCTGCTCTGATGAGACTGGACTTTATGCTGGAAATGGCCGGATATTTCGCAATAACAGGCCGTTCCAGATCGTTCGTCCAGTTGTAATCAGACTGAACCTTGCGAGGCTCAAAAATAGTTTCATCCCCCTTTCTTGTCAACTTGAAATTCTGGTAGGCCCAACGGGTACTTATGGAAAAATCGGGCAGAACCAAAACATACCAGTTTGGCTCAAGCTCCATGGGTTCAAGTTCTGCTCCAGTGCCTGTTCCAATGGCACAAGTCCAGTCTGTGGCAAAAAATGGGCAGTCTGCGCCAAGCCTCGAAGCAATGGATATGAGCGTTTCTTGTGAAAAGGGCTCATCAAGCAGCTTATTAAGGGCCATCAGCACAGTGCCGCAGTTTGAGCTTCCACCACCAAGCCCTGCACCTGCTGGGATGCTCTTTTTAAGCCTAAGTCTTACACTGAAATCAAGGCCGCCTTGTCTTCTAAAGGCATCTACCGCCTTGTAGGCCAGATTGTCAGGCCCTGATGGAAGCCAGTCTGGACATTCTATTTCGATGAAAGATCTGCCATCTTCCACGATTTCAATCCCAATTTCATCAAAGAATGCCACCTTTTCAAAAATGGTTATCAGTTCATGATAGCCATTGGGCAGTTTGGCTTTAATGTGAAGAAATCTGTTTATCTTTGCAGGCGACTTAAACCAATTCATCAACCAGTTTTTTGTACAAACTTCATTCTTAGATCGAAAAGTATGTGATCGATAAGGGCCTCTTCATCTTTTGAAAGGTTTCCCTTTGTCTTTTCTTTTAGCATTGCAATGGTGTCTATGGCGTGCCTGGCAAGATTTAAGTCACATTTGGTTTCATCCTGTCCGGGTTCGGGTATCTCTCCAAGGTGTACAAGAGCAGACGTGTTAAGTGAGAGAATAAAGGTAGCAAAAGTAACTTCTGGAAGCGGTATATCATTGCCCGCTTTCTGATTTTCCTGGTTTTTCATCTCGCTGTTTTTTTCCCTTGTCTCCATGGAGACACCTCCCACATTATGTTGTAATATATCTATTTGGCTATGGTGCTGGTTTTTATGGACAAAACTCTTGTATAAATGAGATACTACTACACTATAATTTAGGCAATCTATTTAAATGATACAAGGTTTGTGGCACCAACGGCAGATGAATTCTTAAAAGGTACAGGATGGATTTTTCAGACTCTTTTGATGATCTTTTTCCAAAGGACGCCCTTAAAGGGATTCTTCATGACAATGAAGATGACCTTCAAGACGATGATCTTCACGAGGAGCGGAAGGTCTGGAGCGTAAGTGAGCTCCTTTTTCATATAAATTGCCTTCTCGATGTGGAGTATGGGACAATATGGATAGAAGGAGAGGTTGGAAGGGTGTCTGTACCTCCATCCGGGCACTACTTCTTTAATCTGAAAGATGATAGAAGCTGCGTAAAATCTGTCTGTTTTAAGAAAAACCAAGGCGACGTAGCCGGTTACATTAAGGAAGGCTCAAGGATTCTTTGCCTTGCCAGGGTAAATGTATATCAGGCAAGGGGAGATCTTCAGATTATTGTCGAACATGTGGAGCCGTGGGGGGCAGGAAGGCTGAAACTCGAGTTTGAAAGACTCAAGGAGAGGCTGCAAAATGAGGGGCTTTTTGATCAAAGGCACAAGAAGGCCCTTCCAACATGGCCCCAAAAGATCTTTTTGATAACATCGCCATCTGGTGCCGCATTCAAGGACTTTGTAAAGACTGCAAAGAAAAAGTTTCCTCCAGCAAGGATAACCCTTGTCCCATCCCTGGTTCAGGGGGATGAGGCCCCAAAAGGGCTGATGGCTGCCCTTGATATTGCCGAGGCTGTTGCCAAAGAAGGTGACGTGATAGTACTTACAAGGGGTGGGGGTAGCATAGAAGACCTGTGGGCATTTAATGACGAGTCTTTGGCCCGACGCATATTTGCCTGTAAGGTACCGGTTGTTTCTGCCATTGGTCATGAGGTGGATTTTACCATATGTGATCTTGTCGCCGATGTCAGGGCGCCAACTCCCACTGCAGCAGCAGACATTGTTTGTCCTTCTTCAAGGAGTCTTTCTGATGAGCTTTTGGCCATTAGAAATAGACTTTCAAAGGAGGTAAGCCATCTTATCCTTTTAAGAAGACATGCACTTGATCTAACTGCATCGAGGCTCCGGCATCCTGCCAACAGGCTGATTGAACAAAGACTCAGGCTAAGTGACATAGAAAGGCGACTTAGTGGTGCAATGACAGGTGTGCTGTCTCAGAAGGCTGATGCCATTTCGCATCTTAGGAATCAGCTTTTGACAAAGGGTCCGCAAAACAGGCTAAGCAGGCTTTCCTATATGCTGCAGCAGGTATCCTTCAGGCTGAAAGGGTGTATGAGTTCATATCTTTATGCCAAAAAGGAGCAGTTTTTTCAGCTTGAGGCAAGACTTCGTTCCTCTGATCCGAATCTATGCAAGAAAAAAGGTTTTGCCCTTCTTCGATGTCCTGTTACCAAAAGGCCCATCTCCAGCGTAACCATGGTGGAAAAAGGCCAGGATTTAAGTGTAGAGCTAAAAGACGGACACTTGGCCTGTAAGGTTTTAGAGATAAAAAAGGAATAGATCCATGAAATACCTGATTTGTTTTCTGTCACTTTTCTTGTTCAGTTTTTTCATTCCTTCATCCAACTACGCCGCTTTTTCAGATGAGGACTGCTTAAGCTTTATTAAGCCAGATCCTTCTGTTCTTGGGCAGGGGGAGATTTCCAAGGTCGAGTTTAGGATCAAAGAGGGTTGCCTTCTTAAAAGAGTAAGCTTTGACAGCCTAAGCGTGCCTTTTAAGGAAGAAAAAGATGGCACGTTAATGGTGCTTGTTGGTGTGGGCCTTAAGGAGAAACCATGCAAAAAGAAGATCGTCTTTCACCTCCTGAAAGATGGAATACACATCAAGGAAACAAGATATATCAGAGTTAAGAAAAAAAGGTATAGGGCAGAGTATCTTAAGGTAAAGAAGAAGATGGTGTCCTTCCCGCCAAACATACTAAAGAGGGTGCTTGATGATCAGCAGGCAATAAGGACAGTATGTGGCAATATACGTCCTGTGATCTTTTGGAAAGAAGGTTTCGTCTGGCCTGTAAGGTCAAAGATCCTAAGCCCTTTTGGCCTGAGGCGTTATTTCAATGGTAAGCCAAGAAGCCCCCATTCGGGCGTGGATCTTAGGGCCAGGTCCAATACTCCAATTCGTAGTCCAAATGATGGCATGGTGGTGCTTGTTCGTGACTGTTACCTTAGCGGAAAAACCGTGGTAATCGACCATGGAGGGGGACTTTTTACCCTCTATGCGCATCTATCGAGGGTGAACGTAAAACGTGGCCAGATGGTGGAAAGGGGGCAGATTATCGGCCTTTCCGGGGCAAGTGGCAGGGTGACCGGGCCCCATCTACATTGGGGGGTCAGTCTTCTTGGAAAAAGAGTGGATCCTGAGATGCTCATGAGACTACTTGGAGCTGATTCAAATCCGCTACCTAAAATTTAGCTATGGGCCTTTGTTGTCGATGTGAAAGGTAAAGCATTCTTTCAACCTTTCAAATGGACTTTAAGGCAATAGACATAAGGGCACTTAATATTTTGCCAAGTCAGATTCTCTATTCGCAAGAAAGGGAAAAACCTGTTGTAAAGCCGGTTAAAAAGGCAGGCCGGTCCAGGCTTCGTTCTGATGACAGGGAGGGCGGCTCCAGAAAGGACATCTGTTCCGAGCAGGCAACCAGTGAAGAAGAGGCCATTTACGCCCTTCATGTGATAAGGGATCTTTTGAGCCAAAGGCCAGAGCTTGATGCCGCCCTTGAACGTGACCCTGAACGTAACGAATTCTTTGTGGTCATATGTGAGAAGGATTCTCGCCACCTTCTTCGAAGGCTCAGGGTTAAGGAGATAGTTACGGGCTCAATGGATCTTTTTGATGATCTTTCCTGTGGAAGCTTAATCCATCGCACATTCTAATAATCCTTTCCAAGAAGGCGCTTGTGGGGATTTACATGTTTACATTTCCCGACCAACTGTTATAACTTCCGCCTGAAAGGAGGTGTTTTTTCATGAAGAAGATTTCACTTACTCTAACGGTTTTTTTTGTCATTGTCCTTTCGTTTGTAGCATCCTGTAATGCAGGTGAGGTGATAGACCGGATACAGCAAAGAGGCACCTTGACCGTTGGCACAACAGGTCACTATCCGCCATTTACAGTAAAAGACAAGGACGGGAAATTCATAGGCTTTGACATAGACATTGCAACCATCATGGCAAAGCAGATGGGGGTCAAGCTCAAGATCAAGAAGATGTCCATAGACGAGCTTTTCAGTGCCCTTGACAAGGGCGAGATAGATCTGGCCCTTGCAGGCATAACAATAACGCCCAAGCGTAACCTGAAGGTCCTTTTCCTTGGGCCATACTATGTAACTGGTCAGTCCATCCTTGGTAAAAGGGACATAGTGACAAAGATCAAGAGCCCAGAAGCCATGAACAGGCCTGATTTTACCCTGGTGGTTGCAAAGAATACAACTGGAGAGCAGGTAGCCAAGGCTCTTGTCCCCAAGGCCCATATAATCTTGGCAAAGAATATGGAGGATGCCCTTAACATGGTTCTTTCAGGCAAGGCAAAGGCGCTTTTTGCAGATGAGCCATTTTGTGTGGTTTCTGCCTTCAGGAATCAGGAAAAAGACCTTGCCGTCTCCCAGCCATTTACATTTGAACCCCTCGGGGTTGCCATGCCCGAGACAGACCTTTTATGGATGAACTGGGTGGATAATATTCTCATGAGGCTTAATGCAGTTGGTGAACTCAAAAAACTTAAGGAATATTGGTTTCATTCACCTGATTGGATGAAGAGGCTTCCAAAGAAAGGCCTATTTATGTAAATTTGGGCTTGCGGCAGGTGTTTTTCTTATGGTCCTGTCCTGCCGCAAGGTTTGTTTGTTGTATTAAATTATGCTTCTTTAAGCCTGATGAACACAGGGATGGTGTTCATCTTCTTATCAATGACCTGAGTAGAACCTATCTTCCAATCTTCCACATGCCACATATCGCCAAGTTTTTTGTCAATTTCTTCAACTATGCCCTTAAGATTGATGATGGGGTGTTTTTCAAACACCTGCGGGAGCCCATAGGTTAGATTACAGGCCAAGCAGTGTCCTGGCCTTTCCGTGAGTACGAACTCTATTACCAGCGTGCTGTGATTTGGATTAAAACCAGCAC
>JALSQG010000116.1 GCA_026985565.1 Deltaproteobacteria bacterium | reverse complement strand
GGAAAGCCCACCTGCCACAAGGTTTTTGGCGAGGCCATAGCCATCCTGGCAGGTGACGGACTTCTTACCTATGCCTTTGAGTTAATGACCCATGGAGAGCTGTTAGACAAGATTTCTCCAGACAAGGTCACAAAGGCAATCTCCATTTTCTCAAGGGCAGCAGGGGTTTCAGGCATGGTTGGAGGTCAGACAGCGGATATAATTTTCGAAGGTAAGAAGGTGGATCCCGATACCCTTTCCTACATTCACAGGCACAAGACAGGTGCTCTTATAAGGGCCTCTTTGGAGATGGGCGCAGTGCTCGGTGGCGGCGATGAGGGCCGGGTGGCAAGTCTTGCTGATTTTGGAACGGCCCTTGGGCTTGCGTTTCAGGTGGTTGACGATCTGTTGGATGTGGTTGGGGATGAGAAAAAGCTTGGAAAGCCTGTTGGATCGGATGAGAAAAATAAAAAGGCCACCTATCCAGCACTTTTTGGTATTGAAAAGGCAAGGGAAAAGGCCTTGGAACTCAAGGAGCAGGCCCTTGACGCCCTTTCCGGCTTTGGCACCGAGGCAGAGCCACTTAGGGCCATAGCCGTATATGTAGTAGAAAGAGACAGGTAAAGAGGAGTTTTTGAACATGTCTTGTTTACTTAAAAATATTGACAGTCCACAGGATCTTAAAAAACTTAGTCAGGATGAACTTACTGATCTGGCAAAAGAGATTAGAAAGACAATAGTAACCACAGTTTCTGAAAAAGGCGGGCATTTGGCCCCGAGTCTTGGGGTAGTTGAGTTGACCCTGGCCCTCCATTACTGTTTCGACTCCCCTAAGGACAAGATCATTTGGGATGTCGGTCACCAGTCATATGCCCACAAGCTCATAACAGGAAGAAGGGACCGCTTTTCCACCCTCAGACAACAAGATGGCATAAGCGGCTTTCCAAAAAGGGCAGAAAGCGAACATGACATTCTTGATACAGGGCATAGCAGCACATCTATTTCCGCTGCCCTTGGTATCACAACTGCCATTTCTCTTCAGGAAAAGGAAGGTAAGGTGGTGGCCGTTATTGGTGACGGCTCTATGACTGCAGGAATGGCCTTTGAGGCACTAAACAACGCCGGCCATCTCAGAAAAGACCTCATAGTTGTGCTAAATGATAACGAGATGTCCATCTCGCCCAATGTTGGTGCCCTTTCATCCTTTCTGAGCCGCAAACTTACAAGCAGGCTGGCAACCAAGTTGAAACGGGATCTGGAATCCTTTCTTAAACGTTCTGAGGTCGGTGAAAATATCTGGCAGGTACTTAAAAAGAGCGAGGACTCTCTAAAGAGCCTTCTCACCCCAGGAATGCTTTTTGAAGCACTTCAATTCGAATACGTTGGACCCATACCAGGTCACCACATAGATACCCTTATAGAAACATTTGAAAATGTGAAGAATGTGCCCGGCCCTGTACTTGTCCATGTGCTGACCAAAAAGGGCAAGGGCTATGGGCCTGCAGAAAAGCATCCTGATCTGTTTCATGGGCTCGGCCCCTTTGACATAAAGACCGGTAAGCCCAAAAAGCCTTCTGTACCAAAGCCCCCGTCATACACCGAGATCTTTGGCCAGACTGTTGTAAGGCTTGCAAAAGAGGACCCGAAAATAGTTGGCATAACCGCAGCCATGCCAGCAGGGACAGGGCTCAAGGCCCTGCAAGAGGCAATGCCCGACAGGTTTTTCGATGTTGGAATTGCAGAGCAGCATGCAGTCACTTTTGCAGCAGGCATGGCCCTTGAGGGAATGAAACCTATAGTCGCCATTTATTCTACCTTTCTCCAAAGGGCCTTTGATCAGATAATACATGACGTGTGTCTGACCAATCTTCCTGTGGTATTCGCCCTTGACAGGGGAGGGCTTGTTGGAGACGATGGCCCCACCCATCACGGTGTATTTGATCTTTCCTATCTTAGAATGATTCCAAACATGGTGGTCATGGCTCCAAAGGATGAAAACGAGCTTCAACACATGCTTTTTACTGCAGTAAAGCATGACGGCCCTGCTGCAGTGCGTTATCCGAGGGGAAATGGCATTGGGGTAAGCCTTGATTGGCAGTTGAAAGAGCTTGAGATAGGTAAGGCTGAAGTCCTGAAAGAAGGTGAAGATGTTGCTATCTGGGCCATTGGCCATCATGTACATACTGCCTTGCTTGCAGCAGAAGAGCTTGAAAGCCAGGGGATAAAGGCTGCTGTGATAAATGCAAGATTCGTAAAGCCTCTTGACAAACCCCTTTTGAAAGATATGGCCAAGGCCTGCAAGTTTATTGTCACCATTGAAGAAAATGCCCTTATGGGTGGTTTTGGTTCGGCAGTGCTTGAGGCCCTTTCAGAGGCTGACATCTCAGGCGTCAAGGTCAAAAGGCTTGGCCTTCCAGACCGTTTTATCGAACATGGAAGCCAGCAGCTTCTACGGAAACAGGTAGGTCTTGATGTGGACTCGGTGGTATCTGCCTGTAAGGATTTTCTTGGAAACGTGGCATCAGGGCAGGCAGAATCTCCGAGGGTTCACACACTTTCAGTACAGTAATTTTCTCCATATTCAGGCCAGTTTCAACAGGCATGGCGTGGCATGTGTGTCAAAATGCCACGTCATGATTTTGACTATTGTGACTTTTTTACCACACTTATTTTTTCATTTTGAAGATATAATCAATGAACTTTTTGACCTAAATTCATTTCTTCTTCTTTTTTTCCAGGTGATATCTTTAGTCCTTTGTACAGATTTGACCAATTTTTAAGTGGGTCGACTGTTTTTTCTGCCCCTTTCCCCACGTCATGGCTGGTTCTCTATTTGATAAATTTGGTACAAGTTTTGCGTAATAGTTAGCAGACAAATAAGTTTGGGCAAATTCATTAAATAAGACAAGGAGCAGAATGGATGATGTTTTGTCTTAAAAACCCCAACAGACGTACCCAACCTGCAATATGTAACAACTGCAAACGCAAATGTGAAAGGGCTGGTAAGCGTCAGAACAAGAATAAGGCCAGAAGGTCAGGTTAGAAAATGTAAAAAAGCTGGGGAGTGGTCATCAGCCTCCTCCTTTTACGTCTTGGCATATTTTTCTTTCAAGGATTTTATTGCCAAAACGGCTTCTTCTCCGCCAGAAAAACTTTCTTCATTTGATGGAAACTCCCCGGCTTCCACTTCTTGTTTATAGGCTGAAAGCGCCTTTTTTATCTGAGGGGCAAGATCAACATACTTTTTTACAAAACGCGGAGTAAACTTTTCAAAAAGTCCAATCATATCGTGAGTGACAAGTACCTGGCCATCGCATTTCGGGCCAGCTCCTATGCCTATTGTTGGAATGTCAATGGAGTCTGTTATAAGGGCTGAAAGCTCACTTGGAACACACTCAAGTACTATGGCAAAGGCACCAGCTGAAGAAATGGCAACTGCATCTTCAAGGATCTCTTTTGCCCGTTGCAGATCCCTACCTTGCACCTTGAAGCCCCCTATGCTTGATGCGCTTTGAGGGGTCAGGCCAACATGGCCCACGACTGGTATGCCAGCAGATACTATTCGTTTTACCGTATCTGCCACAACTTTCCCCCCTTCTAACTTGACTGCATCACAACCTGCCTCTTTAATAAAACGTCCCGCATTTGAAAGGGCGTCCTCTGGACTTATCTGATATGACATGAAGGGCATGTCACCGATCACCATTGCGTGGTTTACTCCTTTTGATACGGCCCTGCAGTGATGAAGCATTTCTTCCATTGTAACCGGAACAGTGGATTCGTAGCCGAGGACTACCATGCCAAGAGAATCTCCAACCAGCACCATATCGATGCCGGCTTCATCGATCATTCTGGCAAAATTAACATCATATGCAGTTAGCATGGTGAGTTTAGGGCCAGTACTTTTTCTCTCAATTATTTGTGGCGGTGTCAACCTGGGCATGTCAAAAGCTCCTTTTTGGGTAAAAAGAAAGGCCCTACAGAGGGCTATAAGCCGGGTTCTGTATTCCAGCAAAGCTGGAACGATGATCATTCATCTATGATGCCGGTCACCCGACACCTCAAGCAACCTACCCGGAGACTCAGGCGGGCCACCTTCAAACGTCTCCCTATTTGGTCTTGCTCCAGGTGGGGTTTACCAAGCCTGCAAGGTCACCCCTGCAGCTGGTGAGCTCTTACCTCACCTTTTCACCCTTACCCTGCCAATATTGCAGGGCGGTCTGTTTTCTGTGGCACTATCCCTGGGGTTACCCCCGGTTCGTGTTACGAACCACCTTGCCCTGTGGAGCCCGGACTTTCCTCCTGCCAGTTTTCAACTGACAGGCGATCATCCGCCCTCTGAAAGGACCTGTATATTAAATTAACAATCAAATCTTGGTCTTCAAGGCATATATTATTCTCTGACAGGAAGGACAAAAAAGTATCCTTTCTTCTCTTAGAAGTTCATTGAACATCTGAGGAGGGATGTTCATGTTGCAGGCACTGCAAACCCCCTGATCTACAGCTGCAATCACAACCCCGCCCCTTTTGTCTGCAAGGAAATTATACCTGGCAAGAAGATCAGGTTTGACCTCCTTTGCAACCTCGTCACGCTCCTTGGTAAGAGAGGCGATCTTCTTGTCATACTCCTTTTCCTTGGCATTTATGTGTTTCTTTTCGGCAGCTGCTTCCTTCTCATACCCTTCTATCTCTTTCTTGCGGCTTTCTACTTCCTTTTTGAGGGTATCTATGTCCTCCTCAAGTTGAAGGATCTCATCTTCTCTTGCCTTGTTGGCCTTCTTTATCTCCTCTATCTCTTTTGATAGGGCCTGAAATTCCCTACCTGTTTTAACTGCACTGAGCTTTTGTTGGGATTTTTTGAGCCGTTCAAGCTCAAGCTCAAGTTCGTCCTCAACTTCTGTCTTTCTTGTTCTAAGATCGGCAAGTTTGTCCTTTAACTCCTCGATCTCTGCCTCTTTCTGCTCTATGGTCTCACTTAGTGCGTCATATCTTTCAGGAAGCCTTTCTTTCTCTGCCTTGAGTTTTCTTATCTCAAGATCTATACCCTGAAGTCTGACAAGAATTGATAGTTCCGGTTTCAATGTGACTCACCTCGTCTTATTTAATATTTTTTTCTTTTTTATTCTCTTTAAGGCCAGTACCTCAAGGGACACTTTTCTTCTTCAAATGTCAGAATGCGCGTGTCCCACTGGCGCTTTTTTGCCTCCTTTGATAGAAAGCCAAAGATATTTTCCACAACAGGTCTCTCTGTATGAAAATGGTCTGCATCCACCACAATCATTTCATAGGTTTTGGCCTGAAGGGCAACGCTATGCTTTACCTCTGCGGTAACAAATGCCTGGACCTTGGCATTAGTAACTTCTGGGAAAAGGCTCGAGCCTGAGCCTGAACAAACTGCCACATCAGATATGGGGCCACTTGTATTTCCAGCCCATGTAAGGTGCCTAAGTCCGAGGCGCTTTGTCACATGATCAAGAAACTCCTCCTTACCCATGGGTTTCCCGAGTCGTCCGATCCTTCCAAGACCTTGGGAAGCATCATGCTGTGAGGGAATGATGGGCCTGGTTTCTTCTATCTCAAGGAGTTCACACAGCCTGTCATTGACCCCGCCACTACATGAGTCAAGATTCGTATGCATGGAGATAACACTGATTTCGTGGCGTAAAAAACCCGCCAGTAGGCGGGAGGTGTATTCTTTCAGATTGACACAATGTAGAGGTTTGAATATGAGGGGATGGTGTGTCACAATAAGGTCGGCATCTTGCTCAAGGGCCTTAGAGAGGGTATTGGGTGTTGCATCGAGGCTAACAAGAATAGTTCTGACCTGTGCCATTGGATCACCGCACTGGAGTCCAACATTGTCCCATTCCTCAGATAGGGACCTTGGTGCCCATTGAAAAAGGACATCTTCTATTTCCTTAACCGTTACTGTCATATTGTTAGTTAGAAAATTAACATTAAAAAAGGTGCAATCCTAAGATTGCACCTTTCATATTCCAAGTTCCCGATTTTCAAAATATTTATACATATTCAAACCCTCTAAGCCACTGCCAAAGAGCCTGGTTTGTTTCAAACATTATTACAAATTGGGCCCACCAGGATTCGAACCTGGGACCAACCGGTTATGAGCCGGTGGCTCTGACCAACTGAGCTATGGGCCCTGAACTGAAATGGTCAATATATATATACTTAAGAAATTGTCAAGATCGGCCTGAAACAACATGAATTTCTGGGGCTCAAAGCTTTTCTGTTCACATCTACATCTTTAAGTTAATATCTGTTAATACCTATCTCAATATCGGGATATGTTCCTGACTGAAACTGCTGGTAAAAATTTATGGATCTATTGAAAAGATGCCTTTTCATAGCAAGTTTTGTTGTTCTTGTGGGAGGCTGCAGAGGGTATCATCCTGCCATTGAAAAGATACCTGTGAATGTCCCAGATGCCTTTTCCTTATCTGGTAAAGGGCAAATGAGTAGCCTTTGGTGGCAGGACTTTGATGATAAGGCTCTTTCAAATGCCATCTCTTATGCACTTAGCAACAACTTTACTGTACGCTCTGCCTTTGAACGTATCAATAAGGCAAGCGCCTTGGTGGAGGAGCAGCGAGCACCCCTTTTCCCATGGCTTGATACAGGCTTTCACTTGGAACACATCACAACCAAAAAACAAGGCCGTTACATAAATGAAGACAAGCTTCTTCTAAGTGGCACTGTAAGCTATGAGGTTGATCTTTGGTCACGAATAAGGGCAGGGTTGCAGGCTGCGCAACTTGATCTTATTGCCCAGAGGGCGGATTACGATACCGCTCGTATTTCTCTGTCTTCACAGGTGGCCAATGCCTATTTCGATATCGTTGCCCTCAAACAAGAAAAGCGTATCATTGACAGGCAGATAAAGAGGAATCAGGCATCCCTGCTCATCATTCAGGACAAATATCGATTTGGTCAGACAGACTCCCTTGATCTCTTGCAGCAACAGCAACTGGTCCAACAGAATATCTCAAAAAAAATAGACGTGGAAAAGGCCCTTGCCAGCCAGAAAAAAAGGCTCATGGTGTTAATGGGCCGCCCGCCAGTTCCATCTCTTGAGCTAAAAACCGCTGCCAGCCTCCCAAGGCTTCCTCCCTTGCCAGACACAGGTCTTCCCATCTCAGTCATACGGAGAAGGCCTGACTGCATGCAGGCATTTTTGCGGCTAAAGGCTGCAAACAGACGTCTTGCAGTCGCAGTGGCAGAGCAGTACCCACGTCTTGATCTTGTTGCAGACGTGGAGACGGATTCCTCAGCGGTCAAGGACCTTTTTGAGAACTGGATCGCAACCCTTTCTGCAAACATTCTTGGCCCCATTTTTCATGGCGGTGCCCTTGCGGCAAGGGTTAAGGTTAGGGAGGCAGAAGCAAGGGAGCTTCTTAATCAGTACGGTCAGGTGGTTATAGAGGCAATTAGAGAGGTTGAGGATGGTCTTCAGAGAGAAAAGGACCTGCAAAAACTCATTGAGAACCTTTCGCACAGGCTTGAACTTGCCAGAAAGACAAGTAGCCTGTTGAAGGAAAAGTACCTTGCAGGAGATGTTGAATACCTGAGATTCCTTACTTCGCAGTTAAATGTCGATGAGTTGGAAAGACAGCTTGTGTCCCTTAGATTGGAGCTGATAAAAAACAGAATCGCCCTTTATAAGGCCATTGCAGGGCCTTTTGAACTTAAAGGGAAAGACCTTTTCACGCCCTCGGGGAATGCAAAAACGACAGCAGAGAAAGTTTCATGAAGAGATACGTCTTATACTCCTTTTTCATAGTGATTATCCTGAGTGCCATTTTTTCCTATTTAAAGGCCGGCAAGGCCAGGCATGAGGATACCGGTCTTAAAGAGTTTGAGGTGAAAAGGGGGGAGGTACACGAAACAATAGAGGCCACAGGTGAAATAAAGCCAGCAACAGGTGCCCAGATCTCCCTTGGTGCCCGAGTCACAGGGACAGTCGTCAAAGAACCTATCAGCGTGGGTGACCGGGTAAAAAAAGGTGATCTTATCGCCATCATAGACAATCGCGAGCTCAAGGAGGATGTGGTAAAGGCAGAGGCGGAACTTTCAAGGATAAAGGTCCACTATGCCAACCTGATAAGGGAAAAGAAGCTTAGGGTTGACGAGTTGACCAAGGAGTATGACTCAAGCCTTCTCGAGGTAAAAAAGGCCCAGTCTGAGTATGATTTCAGAAAATGGAATTTCCAGAGCATGAAAGGGCTTTTTGAAAGCAAAAATCATAGTGTTTCGGAAAGAAGCTTTCGGGAGGCCAGAAACCAGCTGGTACAGGCGGGCAAGTCCTTGAAACAGGCCAGGAATAAGAAAGAGGCCGCAAGGCTGTCTCTTGAACAGGCCAGGGTCGCACTTGCCAGGCTAAAGAAGGAATTTTACCAGGATGAAAAAAAGGCCAAGGCAGAGCTTGCAAAGGCCAAGATAAGGCTTTCCTATTCAGTGCTTAGGGCGCCATTTTCAGGGGTTATAACATATGTTTCCACCCAGGAAGGGGAAACGGTGGTTGCAGGGCTAAACGCCCCGCAGTTTGTAAAGATCCTTGATGAGTCACGGGTAGAAAACTGGATCTACATAGATGAAACGGACATAGGGCATGTCAGTGCAGGAATGACCGTTACTTTCTCAGTGGATGCCTATCCGCAGCTCTCCTTAAGGGGGAAGATTGAGAAGATATATCCTGCTCCGGTAATACAGAACAATGTGGTCTATTACATTGCAGTGGTTAGAATTGTGGAACACACATCCAAACTGCATCTTAAGATGACAACCCACAACCGTATCCACGTAAGGACGGTTGGAAATGTCTTGGTGGTTCCAAACAGTGCAGTAAAGTTCATGGACGGACACTATGTTGTCAAACTAAAGGGTGCAAAAGGCGACGGATATGTGAAGGTTGAGGTTGGGGTGAGCGATGATGCCTTTACGGAGATCAAAAAGGGGCTTAAGGAAGGAGATGTGGTGCTTTATAAGTCTTGATCTACCATTTTGATTAAATGTCCATAATAGAGCTTAAAGACATAACAAAGGCTTACACTCAGGGCGATCTTAGAGTGGAGGTCCTAAGGGGTGTTGATCTTAAAGTTTCAAGGGGCGATTTCCTTGCAATAATGGGCCAAAGCGGCAGCGGAAAGTCAACCCTACTTTACATAGTAGGATGTCTTGAAAGCCCAACTTCTGGTTCATATCACCTTGAAGGGCAAGAGATATCCAGCCTTGGTGATGAGCAGCTTTCCCGCATAAGAAATGAAAAACTCGGCTTTGTCTTTCAGTCATTCTATCTTATTCCATACCTCAATGTGCTTGAAAATGTGCTGGTTCCAACCATTTATTCGAGACGGAAGATCGACTTCAAAAAAAAGGCTATGAAACTGCTTGATATGGTGGGCCTTGCACAGAGGCAATCCTTTCTGCCTTCCGAGCTTTCGGGAGGTCAAAAGCAGCGGGCCGCCATTGTCAGAAGCCTTATCAACGAACCGGAAATTGTGCTGGCAGATGAGCCTACCGGTCAGCTCGACTCAAAGAGCTCCACCCAGGTCATGGAGATATTGAGGAGACTTAACAGCCAGGGAAAGACCATCATCCTTGTCACCCACGATGAACAGACTGCATCCTATGCAAAAAGAAGGGTACTGATGAAAGATGGACGTCTCTATCCTCTTTAAGAGGATTTTTATAGACTCTGTCATTAAGGCCCTGAAACAAGGCATATTAAAGACCCTGTTTGCAACTGTGGCCATAAGCTTTGGGATCTCGTCAATAGTCTTTATCATTGCTGCAATAGAGGGCAGTAATCTTCAGGCAAGAAACATCATAGAGCTCCT
>JALSQG010000115.1 GCA_026985565.1 Deltaproteobacteria bacterium | reverse complement strand
ACCATAATCCTTGGTATTGGCATGCATAAGGTGCACACTACCGATGAGTACATACGACTCGATGACATGAAAGATAGCTGTATCCTTGCCTGCGAGATAATAAGGCAGTGGAGTGAAAGATAAAAAAACAAGGCCCGAATGGCATGAATACGGGCCTTGGTAGTGTTATCCCTTTTTGATCATGTTTCTAAAGTCTGCATACAGATCCTTTATCTTTTTTCTAAGGGCTTTGACCTTCTGATGAAGCTCTTCATGTCCGTAGCGAGGCTCAGGAAGTGAAAATATGATGTTGTGCAACTCGTCAATGTAACCCTCTATGGACTTTTCCCACTCTTCGTGGCCTGCATGCTCTACATCTGATGCCTCTTTAATCTCGTCTTCCAAGGTCTTTATTGCCTCTTCAATACCTTCAATAAATTCCTTTGTTAATGCAGCGAGTTTTTCCTGCCTTTCTACAATATTCATGATTCCACCTCCTTATTTGGGATTGTGTCTAATTTTAAAATGGGCATTTGCTCACCAAAGTCAATGATCAAGGGGAGAAAAAAGAATTATTTCTCCATCCATTACAGGTAGTTAGCCCTGCAAATAGTTACATGCCCTTCTTTTTATAATGTTGCACCATCAGAAATCGTACTTAACTTCCAATAAGATTGACTGGTAACGGAAAACGCCCTGGAGGTCCTTTAATGCAGGAAGAGATTGAAAAAATAGTTGGCTGTGACGAATCTGGACGAAAAACCATACAAAATGCCAAGGAACATGCCAATAATCTTCTGGCAGAGGCAAAAGAGGAGGTAGAGAAGAAAAAAGATGCCATGAGCCAAGAACTTGACAGGTTCAGAAAAGAAGATGTGGCCAAAATAGTGGAGGATGCAGAAAGGGATGCAGAAAAAATCGTACAGGATGCCAAGGACTACTGCAAGGATTTGAATAAACGTTTTGAATCTATTGAAGAAGAGATGACTGCCAAAGTGGGTGCCTTGATTCGAGGGGAAATTGGAATGGAATAAACCTGTTTAGGAAATCGTGCCATGCTATCACAGCCCTTCAGGTACTCATACATCGATGCCAAGGTTAGGACAATATATGCCCAAAGGCTCAAAAAGTCCGACTGGAGGGTGCTTGATTCCTGTAATGATCAATCCTGCTTCATGCAGTATCTATCCACCACCTATTATGGAAGGTGGCTTGAGATTATCTCCAAAAAAAAAGAGGGCACCTGGAGTTTGGGGCCTTCGCTCTACCTTGCCCTTTTTAACGATTATCACAAGATAGCAAGGGCCCTCGGAAAGGCCCCTGCACAGATATTTCAAGGTCTTTTTTCACGCTTTGAGGCAGAAAACATCAAGATTCTTCTGCGTGCAAAAAAGGTGGGATTATCAAGAAACAATGTCTCCCACCTTCTTTATCCAGTGGAGAGATTTTCCCGCATCCAGTGGGACAAGCTTTGGAAAGCAAGTGGCGTCGATGGCACCCTTGAGATCCTTTTATCAACCTACTTCGGTACTGCCATAGGCCATGCAAAGCCACAGTTGGAGCATCATGGCAAGCTTTTCCCCGTTGAGATGGCGGTAGAGATCGCTACCTACCGAAGGATTTGGCTTGCTGTCTCTACGCTTTCAAGCAAAAAAGACAGAAATATGGCCAGAATGCTGATTGGTTCCTTTATAGACGCCATGAACGTCTATCATGTGGCAAGGCTTAGATTCATTTATGGACTTAGCCCTGAAGAGGCCCTAAACTACAGTTATCCTGGAGGATACCACTTCAATCTAAGAAGTCTCCACAACCTTTGCCGGGCCCAACACATGTCAGATTTCATAAAGGCCATGCCTTCCGAGATGTCCACTGTTTTTTCAGGTAACGAGAATGTAACTGACTTACAACCAAGGCTCCAAAACTGGGTTCTTCTGCGGCTTAAAAGGGCCTTTTTGGGGCTGCCATTTCATCTGGGGGTTGAGATCGCATGGGTCCTTTACCGGGAAATGGAGATAGATTCACTAATCAGGCTCTATGAATCAAAAAGAGTGAAAGACAGGAACAGGATGGGCAGACTGATACCTGAAATGTTTTTGCAGGAGGATTGAAACGTTGTTTAAACCAGTAAGGCTTTTTAGGATAACCATACAGGTGCCAGACAGATACATGTCAGATGTGCTTGGGATTCTTGGGGACTTCAGGCTGCTTCATCTCATAAATATCTCGGAGACCCGTCTTGGGCAACTTGGCTATGTGGCTGCTACAAGAGCGGAACTCGTAGCACGATTCGAGCAGCTGTTAAAAAACGCAAGTAGTTTGCTAAAATCCCTTGAGGTAAAAGGAGAAATACCAGCAGTAGAGCATGCCCCACGGCCTGAAAAGGACATCTTTTTTCTGGAACAGGAAATTAACCAGATCCAATCTTCCACCCTCCCTGTCCTTTCAAAGATAGAACATACCAAAAGGCAACTGTCTCAAAAAAAAGACCTGATAAAAAAAATGCAACTTGTTTCTCCGGCTGACATAGACTTCACTCGTCTTTCCAGTCTTTACTTTACCGTCTACCGTTTTGGGACATTGCCCATAGAGAATCTGGACAGACTGGAAGAAAGCCTCTCAGATATACATCACGCCATTGTAAAAATACAAGAGTCAAGAAAACAGTTGGTTGTTGCAGCTTTTTGCCTAAAAGAGGACTCAGAGGTTTTGGACAGGGCCCTTAAAAGTGCATTTTTCAATGGACTGGACCTTCCGCAGGATTTAAAAGGACATGTTGGACAAATCATCAAAGATCTGAAGGACGAACTTGGCCCTCTTGAAACAGAACTTGAACAGCTTGAAAGGGAAAAGGAGGAACTTGCAAAAAAATATGGAACCAGACTGCTTCTTGTACGGGAAAAGGCCTATCTTGGAAGGATTCTCCTTAAGGCAAGCGCCAAATTCGGCAAGATAGACCACACCTATCTACTTACAGGCTGGGTTCCGGTTGATTCCTATGAAAGACTGAAGGAGCGTATCTTAAAGGCTACAAAAGGGCTTGCCGTTGTTGACGCAGTGGACCCTGAGGAAGTACGCGAGGTAAGATCCGGGATAATCAAGATTCCAATCCTATTTAACAATCCACTTCTAATAAGGCCCTTTGAAAGGCTTACAACCCTTTACGGCACGCCTTCTTACCAGGAGATAGAGCCAACAGTCTTCCTGGCCATAAGCTTTGTGCTACTTTTTGGAATGATGTTTGGAGACGTTGGCCACGGACTGGTGCTATTTTTAGCAGGTTTTTATGTCTTCAGACGTCTTTACAAATACATAGATTACGGAATCATACTCATGGAATGCGGTGTATCTTCAATGCTGTTTGGCTTCCTTTACGGCAGCATATTCGGGCTCGAAGATCTGTTCCCTGCCCTGTGGCTCCACCCAATGAAGGATATAGGCAGGTTCATGTTTGCCTCTGCCATCATAGGAGTTGGCATGATTAGCCTTGGCTTTGTCTTAAACCTCCTAAATATCATAAAGAGGAAAGAATACAACAAGATACTTTCAGCAAGCGGACTTACCGGTGCCCTTCTCTACTGGCTTCTTGCAGGTCTTGCCATAAGATATTACACCATTGGCCCTCCTGGCCCTTTGGAAAAGGCCGTTTCAGAGGGAGTTGCCGCACTTCTGTTATTCATAATGTTCATAGAAAGACCCATCAGGCTTTTTCTAAGGCAAAAAAGAACCCATCTATCAGATGCTTCATCTAAACAGAAAAAGCCGTCCCTTTCAGTTGTGATACTCGAATCCCTGATAGAAACCCTTGACAGCGTACTTAGATTTCTTGCCAACACCGTATCCTTTGTCCGTGTTGCAGCCTTTGCACTCACCCATGCTGCGCTATTCCTTGGAGTCTTCTCCATTGCGGACATGGTGAGCCATGGCTCAAGGAGCGGGATTGCCTACTTTTTGACCCTCATTATAGGAAACATCGTCATCATAGTTCTTGAGGCTATGGTGGTTTCCATACAGACCATACGTCTTGAGTATTACGAATTTTTCAGCAAGTTCTTCAGGGGCGGAGGAGTTCCCTTCAAGCCCATTGTAGAAACAGAAAAGGATCTGGTCAGTGACAAAGGTGCATAAAAAGATGAAAAGTTCAAAGGAGGTTCACAGGACCATGAAACCTGTACTTAAAAGCAGTGGTAAGATCTTTTGGCCAGTTTTTCTCACCCTCGTCTCTGTTGCTATTCCTGCATTTTCCATGGCAGCAGAGGTGGCAAACAGGGTGTCTGAGACATCTGCCAAATGGGGCTACATAGGTGCAGGCATTGCTGTTGGAGCATCAACCATAGGTGCAGGCATTGCTGTTGGACTTGTTGGAGCTGCAGCTATGGGCGCCATTAGCGAAAGGCCAGAGGTGGCGGGAAGGGCCCTTATCTTTCTCGGCCTGGCTGAAGGTATAGCCATCTACGGGCTCATCATTGCCATCATGATACTTGGCAAGGTGTAACGATATGAGGATTGTAGCGGTTACAGACCCTGATACTGCCCTTGCATTCAGGCTTTGCGGCTTTGAGACATTCTCTGTGGGGCAAGCGGATCCAGCGCCCATCCTGAAGGATGTTGCCAACAGAAAGGACATAGGCCTGGTGCTTGTAACCGAAAGGATTGCAAAAAAGGCTGGCGAGACATTTGAGGAACTTTTGAGTGAGAAAACTATCCCGCTATTTGTGGAGATTCCCGATACAAAAGGACCTCTTGAAAAGAGAAAGAGTGTTGCAGAAAAAATGGCCGCCATTATTCGGAGGTAATCATGCCCTTACCAGACGACATTGATCTTTTGTGCATCGCCATTAAGGACAAGGCAAAAAAAGAGGCTGAAAAGATAATAAGTGATGCCAAGGAAAGGGCAGAACACATAATTTCTACAGGAACTCAGGAGATCAAGCGGGAGCTTGAGGCACAAAAACTGGCCCTTAAGAGAAAGGCGTATCAGGAGGCCAAGAAAAAGACAGACAGTGCCCAGCTTGAGGCGAGACGCCTTGTAATGAGAACCAGAGAGGAAATCTTTACAAGGGTTATGGACATGGTGCACAAAAATCTTTCCAGTTTCAAAAGGGACCCTGAAGCCTATAAAAAGATGCTCCATGCCATGATAGAACAGGCAGCTTCTGTTATTGCACCACAAGGAGGGAAAAACCTTGTGGTGCTTTGCAACGATAATGATTTCACCCTTGTAAATGAAGTGGCCACAGATATTGCCTCAAAAAGAGGAATAAAAGTCAGCGTTTCCAAGGAAGAGATGACATCAGAAGGCGGTGTCATGGTCCTTAGTGAAGACAGGACCATGGTGGTGGATCTATCCTTTGAAGCCATTTCCTCACGTATAGAACCGAAGATCAGAAGTCTTGTTGCAAAAACTGTCTTTGCAGGAGGGGAACAATGAGTCTTCTCCATGATGAACAGACACCCATAGTCTCTTATGTCAGTGGCCCGGTTGTGAAGGCAGAGCCTGGACATCTTCTTTCCATGAACGAGATGGTGGAGGTGGGAGAAGAAAGGCTCGTTGGCGAGGTCATCGGCCTTGACGGTAACACTGCCACAATACAAGTGTATGAGGACACCACAGGCCTACGGCCCGGAACAAAGGTCTTTGGACAAAGGATGAACCTCTTTGTTGAACTTGGCCCTGGCCTCATTGGTCAGATATTTGATGGTATCCAGCGGCCTCTTGATTTCCTGAAGGAAAAATGGGGAGACTTTATACGGCGTGGCAAGACAGTGGCAGCCCTTTCAAGGGAAAAGGTGTGGGAATTTGTGCCGGCACTCGAGCCAGGTGTGCAAATAGGTCCGGGCATGGTCCTTGGTACAGTCAAGGAAACAGAGGCAATCGTACACAAGGTCCTGGCACCCCCAGGGTGCCACGGCACCTTGAAGGTCATTGCACCAAAAGGACGTTACACCCTAGAGGATGTAATTGCAGAGGTGGAGGGGCCTTCCGGACGGGTCGAAAAAATCAAAATGTTTCACAGATGGCCAGTAAGAGTTTCTCGGCCCTACAGGAAAAGATTCATGCCATCTGTCCCGTTGCTGACTGGCCAAAGGGTTATAGACACCTTCTTCCCCATAGCCAAAGGCGGTACTGCTGCAATTCCTGGGGGTTTTGGCACCGGGAAGACCGTCACACAGCATCAGCTTTCCAAATGGGCCGATGCTGACATAATCATATACATAGGCTGCGGAGAACGGGGAAATGAAATGACAGGGGTGCTTACAGACTTTCCAAGGCTTCTTGACCCAAGGACAAAAAGGCCCCTCATTGAAAGAACCGTGCTCATAGCAAACACCTCAGACATGCCTGTTGCAGCGAGAGAGGCGAGTATTTACACAGGCATAACAATGGCAGAATACTTTCGTGACCAGGGCTATGACGTGGCCCTCATGGCAGACTCCACCTCACGATGGGCTGAAGCGCTCAGGGAAATATCTGGCAGGCTTGAGGAAATGCCTGCTGAAGAAGGCTTTCCTGCCTACCTTGCAAGCAGGCTTGCGGCCTTTTACGAACGGGCAGGTCGGGTTGAAACCCTTTCCGGAGAAAAAGGCTCGGTATCTCTAATAGGTGCGGTCTCCCCGCCAGGTGGTGATTTTTCAGAGCCAGTTACCATGCATACCAAAAGGTTCGTTCAATGCTTTTGGGCCTTGGATAAGGAGCTTGCAAGCGCAAGATACTTTCCTGCCATTAACTATCTTGAGAGCTATTCCGCCTATATCTCCGCGGTCTCAAGCTGGTGGGAGGAAAAGACATCGGCAGAGTGGAAGAAGCTTAGAGACGATGCGGTAGAGATCCTCCAAGAGGATGCAAAACTTCAAAACATCGTGAAACTACTTGGAGAAGATGCCCTGCCAGACGACCAACGAATGATAATAGAGGGTGCTAAGTTGATTAAGAACGACTTTCTCCAGCAAAGCGCATTCGATCCTGTGGACACATACTGCCAACCCATAAAACAGTACTATCTGCTGAAGGTCATTATGCACTTCGTAGATCGGATGCGTGATGTTGTCATGGCGCGCATTCCTCTGTTCAGGGCCATGAACCTGCCAGTGGTAGAGAAGATCCACAGGGCAAAATACTCAATAGAAGGCGAGGAAGTGGAACCCTTTTTGAAGATCCTGGAAGAGACAGACCAACAGATCGAAGAGCTTCTAAAAAGAAGCAGGGAGCCAGAAAATGAAGCCTGAAACCTTGAGACACGACCATGACCTGCAGGTTGAATTTGTGGGCCTTAGTCGCATTCAGGGACCACTTGTAGTCATAGAAGGCATAAGGGATGTGGGGTTTGGAGAACGAGTCGAGATAGTCACCTCTACCGGTGATACGAGACAGGGACGTGTCCTTGCCATTTCCAGACAGGCGGCAGTGGTTGAGGTATTTCACGGCACATCAGGCCTTGACCAGGAACGCACCAGGGTTCGCTTTCTGGGAAGGCCCTTTGAGATAATCGTATCAAAGGATGAGATCCTTGGCAGAATCTTTAGTGGCCTCGGGATGCCACTTGACGGTGGTCCGGCCCCCTTTCAAGGAGAGCCAAGAAACGTCAACGGCCTTCCCATAAACCCTGTGGCAAGGGCCTACCCAGAAGACTTCATACAGACCGGTATCTCCACCATTGATGGGATGAACACCCTGGTACGCGGCCAGAAACTGCCCATATTCTCAGGAAGCGGCCTTCCCCACAACGATCTTGCCATGCAGATCGTGCGGCAGGCCCGCATACTTTCTGAGGAAACAAGTTTTGCCATTATATTTGCTGCAATGGGAGTCCGACATGATGAGGCAGAGGCCTTTCGCCGCAACTTTGAAGAAAGCGGGGTGCTTAACAATGTGGCCATGTTCCTGAATCTGGCAGACGATCCAGCTGTGGAACGGCTCATTGCGCCTCGAGTTGCCCTTACTGCGGCAGAATACCTTGCCTTTGAAGAGGATATGCACGTGCTTGTAATCCTCACGGATATGACCAATTACTGCGAGGCATTGCGGGAGGTTGCCACATCCAAGGGAGAGGTACCAAGCCGTAAAGGCTACCCTGGATATCTTTACAGTGACCTTGCCTCCATTTATGAAAGGGCAGGTCGAATACATGGAAGAAAGGGGTCTGTCACCCAGATTCCCATTCTTACCATGCCAGATGATGACATCACCCATCCTATTCCAGATCTTACCGGCTATATAACAGAAGGACAGATAGTCCTGGACAGGGAGCTTTTCAGAAAGGGAATCTACCCACCGGTAAACGTCCTTCCTTCACTTTCAAGGCTCATGAGCGATGGCATAGGTGAAGGAAAGACAAGGGAGGACCACCGAAACATCTCCAGTCAGCTTTACGCTGCCTACGCAAAGTCAAAGCAGGTGGAAAGACTTGCATCAATAGTTGGCGAAGAGGATCTGAGTGTGGTTGACAAGAAGTATTTCGCCTTCTCAAGGGAGTTTGAGAAGAGATTTGTGCACCAGGGACGGGATGAAAACCGATCCATATCTGAGACCTTGGACCTTGGCTGGGACCTTGTGATGATGTTGCCAGAAAGTGAACTCGTAAGGGTGACACCACAGGAGATAGAAAAGTATGGAAAGGCTTCCCATACCCGCAACCAAGAGTAACGAAATTCGGATCAAGGAAGAACTTGCAATTGCAACCGATGGCAAGAAACTCCTTGACCAGAAGAAGGACATACTCATAAATCACATAAACCTTCTTGCCGAGCGTGCAGAAAGGGCACGAAAAGACCTTGATGAGATGCTGACAAGGGCCTATCAGTGGCTTGAGTTAGCAGTGGTGGAGGCTGGTAGAAACAACGTGGAGGCCGCAGGCCTTGCTGTCAGCCAAGATGCCCAGATCGTCATAAGGGAAAGGAGTCTGATGGGGGTCGTTCTTCCCATAGTCACCATACAAAAGACGAGAATCAGGCCAGAATATGGCCTTGGCAAAACAAGTGCCAGCATGGATAGGGTGAGACAGACCATCCTTTCTGCCATGGATCTTCTTGCGGAAATAGCTGAGGTTGAGGTAGGTCTTCAAAGGCTCATGCGGGAGACCAAAAAGACCCTCAAAAGGATAAACGCACTTTCCTACATCTACATACCTCTTTATGAAAAAACCCTTAGATTCATAGAGCAAAGCCTGGAAGAGAAAGAAAGGGAAGGCCTCTTCCAGCTTAAGCGCATAAAGGCCAAGGCAAAGGAGTAAGAAAGGGGGAAAGGCAGTGGATGGCAATGAAAAAATATTTCAAAAGGTCCTCATACCAGTGGATGGATCAAGTTATAGCCTTGCTGCAATAAGGCTTGCAGGCAAGCTGGCAAGGATTCACAATTCTGAGGTGACCATAGTCCATGTTATCGATGAACAGGTGGTTCAGCAGCTTTGCAGGCTCAGGAACGGGGAATGCGACTCCGTTAGAAAAAACATGGAAGAGGAGGCAAAGGGACTGGTATCAGACATGAAAAGGGAGCTAATTGCAGCTGGGGTCAAAGCCAACACTGTGGTTCTAAAAGGTGCACCCTATGAACAAATACTCAATTTGGCAGAGAAGCAGGGAGTGGATCTGATCGTAATGGGAAAGCTTGGCAGAAGGGGTGTAAAACGAATACTCATAGGAAGTGTTGCAGAAAGGGTCATCGAATTTTCAAAATGTCCGGTACTGTCTGTAAGTGACAGGAGATGCTAAAAAAGGCTTTCAGACTAACTTTTTGACTGAAAGCCTCCAATTTGCCATTTCTTTAAAAACCGCACTAAATCATCAGATTAAGTATGGTTTCGGCCTTTTCCATCTCCTTAGAAGAGACGACCTTATCTCTTGATGCAAATTCCTTTGTTATGT
>JALSQG010000114.1 GCA_026985565.1 Deltaproteobacteria bacterium | reverse complement strand
GTCCAGATCAGCACATAACATCTGGTTCCTTCAATTCCTTCTGTCCTCTCCTTGAGCCAATCAACGAGCTCATTGGTGCAAGGGAATCTAACTGTTATGGAAGGTGAGGTATGAGGAGCATATTCCACCTCTGCTTCAGCAAGGGCAGTGACACAGGTTGGACACCAATGAACCGGCTTGGTGCTTTTGACCACATAGCCCTTTAAGTAGATGTCACAAAATTCCTTGGCAATGGTTGCCTCATAATCGTAATTCATGGTGAGATAGGGGTTTTCCCAGTCTCCTATCACACCAAGACGCTGAAACTCCTTTCTCTGGATGTCAACAAATCGCTCGGCATATTCGCGACACTTTCTCCTGATCTGCAATTTGTCCATCTGATGACGCTTTGAGCCAAGTTTCTTCTCCACGTTATGTTCAATGGGAAGGCCGTGGCAATCCCAGCCTGGCACAAAAGGCGCACACCGGCCAGACATGGCCTGAAACTTTACAATAATGTCTTTTAGAACCTTGTTCACCGTGTGCCCAAGATGGAGATGCCCGTTGGCATAGGGAGGACCGTCATGAAGAATGAATTTGGCCTTGTCTTTGGATCTGTCAACGAGCTTTTCATAAAGGCCCATCTCCGCCCACTTCTTTAGCATCTGGGGCTCTTTCTGACTGAGATTGGCCTTCATTGGGAATTTGGTCTTTGGCAGATTGAGCGTGTCTTTATAATCCATGGTTCTTCACCTGTTTTTTCATTTTTACTTTTGCTGCCTTGTCTTAGCCCATTTTCCCAAGCCTCTCAAGGATGTTTTGTAACTTTTATACCATTTGTTCATCCTCATCTTTTTGAACATAACCATGGGAATCTTCAACATCCATCTACAGAAAATGCTTAATGGTTTTCCCAAAATTTTCGATAAAGACAATGAACGATTGTATCAAAGAAAAAATTCCACAGAGGTCAATCTATGAAGGCACTAGTGGTGGATGACTCAAAGTCCATGCGTAACATCGTAAAGACGGGTCTTATGCAAATGAAGACCTTTGATGAGATCAAGGAGGCCGTAAATGGCGTGGATGCCCTTGAAAAGATTAAGGATGAGGGCCCATTCGACATTGTCCTCCTCGACTGGTACATGCCTGAAATGGAGGGATATGACTGCCTTTTGGAGATAAGAAAAAAACCGGAATGGAACGACACCAAGATAATGATGGTCACCACTGAGAACCAGCAAGAAAACGTGATCAAGGCAGTCATGGCAGGGGCCAATGAATATCTCATGAAGCCATTTACCCCGGAGATGCTCGAAGAGAAGGTGAAGATGGTCTTGGGCTTATGATACGAGTTCTTGTTGTAGATGATTCCCTGGTCTTTAGGAAAATCCTTCAGGAGGCCATTGGGAAAGATCCAAATATGAGAGTAGTAGGCACTGCTACAAACGGAAGGGAGGCCCTACAGAAAATAAGGATACTCAGGCCAGACGTGACCATTCTTGACGTGGAGATGCCTGAAATGGACGGTCTTGCAACCCTTGATGCGTTAAAGAGGCAAAATCTTAGGACCGTTGTCATCATGTTTTCAAGCCTAACTTCCCAGGGAGCAAAGACAACCCTTGAGGCACTTTCAAGGGGTGCAGTGGACTTTGTACCAAAGCCAAAAGGAACTGGTGCCTTCTCTGAAAGTGTAAAGACCATCGAGACCCTTTTGATACCTAAGATTGCAGCCCTTGGATCAAATTCCAACGGAAGGGGGCCAAAAAGAAATTTACTAACCAAAAGACGCGCCCCTGCAAGACAAAGGGCCGTCTGTCCTCCAAAAGAAAAGGCTATCTGTGGTTCTACTGCGAAAAGGAGACCCCAAAGGCTCATACGGCCTGGCAGGGTAGATGCCATAGGAATCGGCGTTTCAACTGGAGGGCCAAACTCTCTGAACGAGGTGATACCAAAGTTTCCTGCAAACTTCAGATTACCCATCTTCCTCGTTCAGCATATGCCACCGCTTTTTACTTCCCAGCTTGCACACAGGCTGGATCAACGCTCAAAGCTCACTGTGGTTGAAGCAAAAGACAACATGCCTGTCAGACCAGGCACTGTGTATATCGCACCTGGCGACTATCACATGGAGGTAAGGAAAAGGGGCAATTCTTTTACCATCAGCCTAAACCAGAACCCTCCTGTGAACAGTTGCAGGCCAGCAGTGGATGTTCTTTTTAAATCCCTTGCCGAAGTCTATGGAGGACGAGTGGTAGCTGCAGTCCTTACCGGCATGGGACAAGACGGGCTGGAGGGTTCAAAACTTCTAAAAAAGAAAGGGGCAGTTATCATTGCCCAAGACAAGGAAACAAGTGTCGTATGGGGAATGCCAAAGTTTGTTGCCGAATCAGGGATAGCTGACAAGATAGTCCCTCTTGGCACAGTGGCACTCACCATAATGGAACTTTCAGGACAAAGATTTTGACGAGTAAAGGGGACGTATAGATCATGATTAATCCGGAACAGTTCCGGTTCTTTTCCACAATGGTCAAGGAGTCAAGTGGTATAGCCCTTACAAAGGGCAAGGAGTACCTGCTTGAAAGCAGGCTCAATGAACTTGCCAGGGTGTTGGGGCTTAAAGACCTCAATGATCTTTACAGAAAGGCAAAGTTCAGCCCCACTCCAAAGCTCAAGGAACAGATCATTGAGGCCATGACCACCAATGAGACCTATTTTTTCAGGGATCAGCACCCATTTGACATATTGAAAAAAGAAATTATTCCGGAACTCATTGAGAAGAGAAAGGCCAAGAAGACCTTGAAATTCTGGAGTGCTGCCTGCTCCACTGGTCAGGAGCCTTACAGCATTGCAATCATTCTGGAAGAGCATTTTCCCCAGATCAAGACCTGGCGCAGGGAGATAATAGCCTCAGACATCTCCCAGCAAGCCATAGACAAAGGCCGTGAAGGCAGATTCACCCAGGTGGAGGTAAACCGCGGCCTGCCTGTTCAGCTTCTCATAAAGTATTTCAAGCAGCAGGGTGCCTTCTGGATGGTTGACCAGAAACTTAAAAGGCTCATTAGATTCAAGAAGATGAATCTTATGGGGCCTCTTATTGGAATAAATGGCATAGATGTTGTCCTTTGCAGATACGTCCTAATCTATTTCGATCAGAAGACCAAACAGGCCATTTTGGAAAAAATCGTAAAGGTTATAAATCCTGGCGGCTATCTGTTTCTTGGAGCAACCGAAACACCCATTGGCCTGCCATCCAACATGAAGAGGGTAAACTTTGGCAGAACAACCTGTTGGCAAAAACAGTAGGCAAATGAATAAAGAGGCAGTCAATACATACAATCAGGAGAATTGATATGGGAATGGAAGACGACATCCTAAAAGATTTTCTGGCAGAATCCAAAGAGAACCTGGAACTTCTGGACCAGCAGTTCGTGGAGCTGGAACAGGACCCTGAAAACGAAGAACTCATAAAGAGCATCTTTAGGACTATACATACCATAAAGGGTACATCAGGATTTTTCGGCTTTACCACCCTTGAGGGTATAGCCCATTTTGCAGAAGACATCCTTTCAAAGCTGCGAGATGGCCTGATAAAGGTAAACGAAGACATAACCACCATGCTTCTTCAGTCAGTTGATTACATCAAGGCCATACTCGCTGAACTTGAGGCAAATGGCAAGGAACCTGTTGACACCGAGTATCTGGACTTCATTGTTGATCTAAGAAACTTCTCTGAAAGGATAGCAAAAGAGGCATCAGGTTCACCAGAAGAAGCCCAAGGGGAAGAGGCTGAGGAAAAAACACAGGAACCTGCGGAGGCAGAACAGGCAAAGGACACTAAGGAGACTGACAAAAGCGAAAAAGAAAAGGAACCGGCAGAAGATAAAGAGGCTCAGAAGGCAAAGGATGAGAAAAAAGGCACAGGAAAAAATCCAGAGTCTGAGAAATCTTCTGAAAAACCAAAGGCAGCAAAAAAGAAGCCTGCTGCAAGAAAACCGGCACCTTCAGCCACGCATCTTACAGAGACACACGTACGTATAGATGTACATCTTCTCGACCAGCTCATGACCCTTGCCGGGGAGCTTGTCCTTTCAAGGAACAGGCTTACCCAGCTTGCCAATCAGTTAAACGATCCAGAGTTTTTGACAGCAAACCAGCGCATGAGCCTTGTGGTCACTGAGCTTCAGGAACAGATCATGAAGACCAGGATGCAACCCATTGGAAACGTCTTCAACAAGTTCCCAAGGATAGTAAGGGATCTTGCAAAGACTGCTGAAAAGAAGGTACAGCTTCGCATAGAAGGTGCAGAGACTGAACTTGACAGGTCCATCATAGAAAGCATCAAAGATCCTCTTACCCACATGGTGAGAAACTCAATAGATCATGGGATTGAGCCACCTGACATCCGGGTGCAGCAGGAAAAGCCCCCGGTAGGGACCCTTACCATGAAGGCCTACCACGAAGGCGGACAGGTAATAATCGAAATTGTTGATGACGGGGCAGGAATAGACCCGAACAAACTGCGTAAAAAGGCCGTAGATAAAGGAATCATCACTGAAGAACAGGCAGAAGCACTAAGTGACAGGGAAGCGCTCATGCTCATCTTCCAGCCTGGCTTTTCCACGGCGGAAAAGGTCACAAATATCTCCGGGCGCGGTGTTGGGATGGATGTTGTTAAAACCAACATCGAAAAACTTGGCGGCACTGTTGAACTCATGAGTGAGGTCGGTGTGGGCACCACCATAAAGATAAAGATCCCGCTCACCCTTGCCATCATTCCTGCACTCATAGTCACGAGCCAGGGACAAAGGTATGCCATTCCCCAGGTAAACCTGGTGGAGCTGGTCCATCTTAACCCCAACCTCATGGAAAGGGATGTCCAGAGGATAGGTAACTCGGAATTTTACAGACTAAGGGGTGAGATCCTTCCGCTTATACGCCTTAGAAACGTCCTGCGACTCGAAGAAGAGCAGCAGCAGGAAAGTGTTGATGAGGGCATGAACATTGTGGTGTTGAATGCTGGTGGCCACCTTTTTGGCCTTGTGGTTGATTCCATATCGGATTCTGAAGAAATAGTGGTAAAGCCCCTTGGTTCCCACTTAAAACACATACCGGTCTTTGCAGGTACAACCCTAATGGGTGACGGAAGGGTGGCACTGATCCTGGATGTGGTTGGCATAACATCCTCTGCAGCGGCAGGAGACGATGCCATGAAACATGGCACTGTTGTCAGCACAAAAGCCGTTGAAGACGACCATCAGTTCCTGCTTCTTTGCACCATTGGACAAGAAGAGTACTTTGCCCTGCCTCTTGCCCTTGTAAACAGACTGGACAAGATAAAGGCCACGGATCTGGAGTTTGTGGGCGGCAAAGAGGTTATTCAGTACAGGGGACATTCCATGCCTGTCATAAGGCTTGAAAACTATCTTCCAATATCACCTCTTCCAGAGCAGGATGAATACCATCTTATCGTCTTTCACATGAACCACAAGGACATTGCCTTTCTGGTTTCCCAGATAGATGACAGCCTGGATCTTGCCATAGACGTTGAGGAAGGCACCTTCAAGCAGGAAGGAATACTTGGGTCTGCCATCATCAAGGACAGGACAACCCTGTTTCTCGATGTCTATCAAATAATTTCCATGCACGATCCAGACTTTTTTACCCAGGAAGAGCTGATTGCAAATGTTCCAGCAAGGATTCTCCTTGCAGAGGACTCCACCTTCTACAGAAACCTCCTTTCATCCTATCTAACAGGGGCAGGATATGAAGTGGTTGCCACAGAAGACGGGCAAAAGGCATGGGAAACATTCCAGTCAGACCATTTTGACCTGGTTATAACAGACATCGAGATGCCCAGGATGAACGGCTTTGAGCTTTCAAGGAAAATAAGGGACGAAGGTGGAAATAAGGATATTCCCATTATAGCTGTCACGTCTCTTCAGGGAGAAGAGAACAGGCAGCGCGGACTTGAGGCAGGAATAGACGACTATCAGGCAAAGCTTGATCGAGATCAGGTACTTAGGGCTGCAGCAAATTTACTTGGAGAGAAGGCTATGGAGACAGCAGCATAAGAGGTGATAAACATGAGACAGACAAATGAGACACTTCCGGCAGTAGGCGAAAAGGGCAAGGTGATAGAGATGGCAATGGCCGAGACATCCCAGTTTGTCACCTTTTACTATGGCAAACATTTCTTTGGCCTGCCCATTGATGATGTAATAGAGATCAACAGGATGCTTGACGTAACACCTGTTCCCATGGCACCAGATTACGTTTCTGGAGTCGTAAACCTTAGAGGACAGATCCTTACGGCCATAAACCTTGCCAAGAGAATAGGTCTTGCCACAACCGAGGCAAGCGACGATGATGGCAAGGAACACAACAATGTAATCATGGGAAACAGGGAGGAACCGGTAAGTCTTCTGGTGGAAAGTATCGGCGATGTAATGACCATACCCAATGACGAGATAGAACCCCCTCCTGACATGATAGAGGGGATCAATCTCAAATATGTAAATCAGGTATGCAAGCTCGACAGCAAGCTTCTAATAATCCTTGACAGCAAGGCCTTGGAAAAGGCCGAAAACAACAAAAACAACTGATAGCGGATGCTGAACCACCTGGTTCCGTACTAATTAAAAGAGTTGAAGTTTCAAGACGACAATCCCTATCGTATTTTGGGTCTTAAGGAAGACGCAGATATCGAACAGGTCAAAAGTGCCTACAGGAGGCTGGTGCGTCTTTGGCACCCTGACGCATGCGGAAGAACTCTCGGAAACATAAAAAGGTTCCTTGCAATAAAGGATGCCTACGAGACTTTAAGAAAAAGGATTCAACAAAAATCATGTGTGGCAGAAATTGCAAATGACTCACCTCATCCCAATGTGTCCCAAAGGCACTATGAAGGAACATTCCTGTTTGTAAAAATCACTATTAAAGAGGCACTCTACGGGACAAAGGTGGAAATAGAAGCAGATGATGGGCAGGAATTTTGCCCCAAATGTAAAGGGCTTGGCAATCTGGAACATACTGAGACATCTCCATGTCCTTCCTGTGAAGGGAAAGGATATAAAATCATGTCGTGGGGAGGAAATAGTCTAAGGATCGTATGCTCCAAATGCAGCGGAAGAGGAAAAAACAGGCTCAAAAGCTGTCCTGTCTGTTCGGGCTCTGGCATAATCACCAAGAAAAAGACCTTGAAAGTAGAGATTCCTCCCGGAACCTCAAACGGGACCATTCTCAGAATTGAGAAAGATATCAAGAAAAGGTCATCACCCAGGAACTACATTGAGGGCCTTTTCTTAGAGGTCGAAGTTACTATGCCAGAGGGATGGATAATCCACGGAAGGGACATCATCTCCACTGTTGACATAGACTGTTGGACCAAACTTGGCGGTGGTTACATGGAGATCGAGACAGTGGATGGCATGGAAAAGATATTTATCAATCCAGGTCTTGGCATAGAACGATTTATCAGGGTAAGAGGTAAAGGCTGGATAGACAAAAATGGCACCAGAGGTGACCACATAGTTCGTCTCAATGTTCTGTCTCCAAAAGGCCCGTGTCCAAAAGAGGCCATGGAGCTGATAAACAGGCTAAAAACCCTTTGGCCATGCGAAAATAACTGCAACCTGTCCCTCCCCGAATATATTGATAAACCTTCGGCTCGATAGCAATCCGATACTGTCTTTGGCCCTGTCTAAAAGGGACTTTTTCAAGTCCAGCCCATAAAATAACCGATACATAAAATAACATTTTAATAATTTAACAAGGAGGGTTTCCATGCCCAAGCACCCCTTCCGTGTCCTTTCGAATATGGATCCAGTCATAAGAATCTTTTTTTTCTTTTGCTTGGCAGTCCTTTGTTTGGCCATAGTGCAAATAGTACGCGTCAGAAAAAACACTAATTCTGAGCTCCGAGGGCTTAAAACGCATGTTGTACAAAACTCTAGAGCCCTACTTGACAGCGCTGCGGAAGTGGCCAAGTCAAATCTGGACATTGCAACATTCATTGCTACACAAGAGCGCGTAAGAAAGGCAATTTCAAACCGCGACAGGCAAACGTTATTTGAGATTATAGAGCCCCTGATCAGATCCATCAACAAAACCAACACCATAAAGATTAGAGTGCATTTTCATCTGCCTCCAGGAATCTCATTTTTACGGGTATGGAAACCTGACAGATATGGTGACGATATTTCTGCGTTCAGAAAAACCGTTGTGGATGTTTTAAGCACTGGAAGAGCTGTTAAAGGCATAGAGGCAGGAAGGATAGGATTAGCCGTAAGGGGCGTTGCCCCAATCTTCGGCAGTGACCCCAACAAGCCGATGGCGAGCGTAGAGGTTATTACCGATCTTGCTGACGTTGCAGACAAGGTTCAGGAAGATCACAAAAACACTATTCAACTCTTTGGATTGCAACGCATTCAGGCTACTGCCAGCCTCAAAAATTTAGAGAAAATTGACAATTTCATTGTTGTCTCAAAGGCACCCACTCTGTTTTCTTCAAAGGTTGATGCACAGTTTCTGTATGATGCCCTGAAAAGGGGTGTACAAATAAAAAAGGTCGGAACACTCCTCCTTCTTGGTGTGGGACTAAGGGATTACAGAGGCGAACCGACAGGTGTTTACGTAGAATATGTGGAGCTTTCTCCCTTATATGAAAAGGCCAAACGCGATACATTCAAATATGCAGGCTTGGCTGCAGGCGCCTTTGTCTTGGCAATACTTCTTTACTTTGCCGGCATGTGAAGCGTATCGCTATTTTAACATGGCACTTCCCTAACGAAATTCCTTTTTGGGACAGTTTTTCCCTTAAGAACCCAAATTTGGCTGCCGATAATAAACATAGAACTAAAAACTTACACCTAAAGGGAGGAACGTCATGGTCAAAAAGATAACAGGCCTATTTTCAAACATGTCTTTGATTCTAAGGATCCTTGTTGGCATCAGCATTATTATTGCCACTCTTTCCGTCATTCAGGTAATACAGATAAAGCTTGCTGCCAAATCTGAAATAAAGTCCATGGAAAGACGGGCGCTAAAGGACTCGGACGTCCTCCTTAAAGAAGCAGACAGCGTGGCAGACAGTAATCTTGCCATTGCCACCTTTATCTCCAACATGGCAAGAGTAAAGGAGGCCATTCAAAACGGAGACAGACAGTACCTTTTAAATACCATGAAGCCCATTGTTGCCTCGTTGAATGCAAGAACAAACAACAAGATCAAGGTACATTTTCACGTACCGCCTGGAAGATCGTTTCTAAGACTTTGGAAACCGGGCAAATTTGGAGACGACATATCCGGCTTTAGAAAAACAGTAGTGGACGTGCTGACTACCGGACAACCAATTAAAGGAATAGAGGCTGGAAGGGTTGGCCTTGCAATAAGGGGCGTTGCGCCAATATTTGGACAAGACAAAGAAAAACCTATTGCCAGTGTGGAGGTTATAACAAATCTGGCCAAGGTGGCCGATAAAATAGAAAACTCTACCAGTCATCCTCTTCAGATATTTGCATTAAGGAAAGTCAAGGCTACTGCAAGCACATCTGACATAAAAACTATAGGTAATTTTGCCATCTTGACCAAAGTCCCTGAAAATCTATCCGCCTATGTAGATGAAGAATTCTTAAATCGTGCCATTAAAGAAGGAAGGGCAATGAAAAATGCAGGGAATACCCTGATCCTTGGTGTGAAATTATCTGATTATAAAAACGAGCCGACTGGTGTATATGTGGAATATTTAGATATGGCCCCAATTTATGCCAAATCAAACAAGGCCATAATGAACAGCATGGCTGTTGCCGCTGTTGCATGCATTGTTGCCATCATTCTTTGCTACATCGGCCTTAAATTAAACCTTGAAAATCCAA
>JALSQG010000113.1 GCA_026985565.1 Deltaproteobacteria bacterium | reverse complement strand
CGTCAAAAAGGTCCAAGACCCGTGAAGGCAGCCTGCCATGAGTATCAGATAAAATGCCTATTTTCATAATCTGCCAATATACTAAAGAGTGAAGATCAAGACCACTGTGTAATGAATCGACAAAAAAATCCTTTGGGGAGGACCTTTTCCCTTTAATAATTTTGCCCTTTTTATTGACAATGGTATATTGGAGTGGTTAGATTCTTCGCCGTTTCATTAGGATTACTAACCTAAAAAACTTGTCCTTATCTTTTAGGACCGGCCACTTTTCCTGGCTGTGCCAAGATCACCGGGCCGAAAAGGAGGCTGCCTATGGCTACTGCTACTCCTCTACTTCAAAAAGACATTCACGGAACCGAGCAGAAGGCAGAAATGTTGGATAGCTCCTTTGCCTGTGGCCTCAAAACGCACTTGCTCGTTGAAATGTGGCAGGCACCCTTTTCATCCCTTGCAAGTGCTGATGTCATAGGTAGCGTACTGGAACAGGCTGCCTCATGCTGTGCCACCTTTGGTGGCAACCAGGAATTGAAGATCAATGCCTATCAGTTCAACCCGTATGGAGTCTCAGCTACAGTATCAAATCCGGCCGTGCACGTACTTATCCATACATGGCCGGAACGGGAGTATGCGGCCCTTGATATCTTTGCACAGAACCAGGACTTGGCCCACAAGATACTTGAAAATCTCAAATCTACCCTTAATCCTGGTCACGTAGAAGTAATCCAGGTGACCAGAGGGCAACTGCTTGAAATGGAGGACACTTGACTCGCTATTGGTGGTCTGAGCGGATCGGACCAGGTTTTACCCATGGTTATGAGATCGAGCCACTGTTTGAGCAGCGCACACCTTTTCAGCGTCTGCTGATTTTCGACAACCCTCAGTGGGGCAAGGGGCTCGCCCTTGACGGAATAGTACAGACTACGGTGGGAGATGAATTCATCTACCACGAAATGATGGTCCACGTTCCTGTTCAGGGCAGAAAAGAGCCAACAAGGTCTGCACTGATAATTGGTGGGGCAGACGGGGGTGTACTGAGGGAGCTACTAAAGTACGACAGCCTTGAAAGGGTGGTACAGGTAGAGCTGGATGAAGCCGTGCTTGTTGCATGCAGAAAGTACATTCCCGAGATATGCGGCAACTGGAAGGATCCAAGAGTAGAGCTCGTAATCGGAGATGGGGCAAAGTATGTAAAAGAGGCAAGGGAAAGGGGCGAAAAATTCGATGTCATTATACTTGACTCCACAGACCCGATTGGTCCGGCCATAGTCCTTTTTGAAAAACCCTTTCATGAAGATCTGGCTGCGTGTCTAAGTGACACAGGGGTTGCGGTACGACAGTCTGGCCTTCCAGTAACAATGCCCAAGGTTATGCCATTTATCCAGAAACGTTTTCAGGATGTCTTTGACAAGGTTGAGGTATATATGGCCCCTATGCCAACCTATGGAGGTGAGATCGCCTTTGTGGCAGGCTCAAAGAGCAAAGGTGTTGCCTTTGAGGAACCATCTGGAAACTTCGAGGGACGCTACTATAATCGTGCCATCCACATATCCTCGTTCTGCCTGCCCACGTGGTGGAAGAAACTCATGGCAGAATATGAGGATGATGGCACCATTCCAATAGAGACACCGTCTTACTGGTAACGTTTTTAAGGTGGATCAGCCATACGTCATAGGCTTTTTGACAGATTTTGGTCTTACAGATCCATACGTTGGTATCTGTAAGGCAGTGATCTCTAACTTGCACCCAAACTGCAACATAATAGACATAACCCATGAGGTTTCTGCCCAAGACGTACTTCAGGGTGCCATATATCTCGATATTTCGGCAAAGTCCTTTCCAAAGCGCACCATATTTCTCGCAGTCGTTGACCCCGGGGTAGGAACAAAAAGAAGGCCCCTGGTAGTAAAGGCGGATAAGGGGTTTTTCATCGGCCCAGACAACGGTCTTTGTTCCATGGCATTAAGACATTTTGACCGTGTTGTGCCCTATGAGATAGAAACCCCGCTCCTTAAAAGACTTGCCACAAAACTTGGTTTGCCAATAGAAAAGAGTCAAACCTTTCATGCAAGAGACATCTTTGCTCCGGCAGCAGCCCTTGTATTAAATGGACTTGAGCCTGAAAAATTCTGCTCAAGGCTCAAAAGTCCCATAAAAACCGTAGATATGCCACAACCTGTTGTGCACGGAAAAACAATTGTGGGACAAATCCTCTACTTTGACTCCTTTGGAAATGCGGCAACAAATATCAGAAAGGAGGATATGAGCTCCCTCGGGTGTAAAGGCATGGACCAGTCCTTGTCTGTAAGGATCTTAAAAAGAGGTCGGATTGTAAAAAAGGCTATCCCGTTTGGAAAGACATTTTCATCAGTAGAAAAAGGTAAACCCGTTTCGTTCATAAACAGCTTTGGCCTTATGGAAGTGGCTGTAAGTTGTGGAAGTGCCAGGGACCTTCTTGGGCTTTCAAAGGGGGATGCGATTGAAGTCATCTGTTCCAAGAAGGCTAACAAGTGATGGATCATCCTTTTTTGACTTCATGCCTATCCAACAGCTTGCAAAACGGTTCACTTCAGCCTAATCTTCCAAAAAACGGATAAAAATTTGCCCTTTCATGGTAACTACTACTAAGACAACCGGAATACTTAACAAAACCCGTATCTTGCTCGACATGATCAAGTTTGAGCACACCATATTTGCCCTTCCCTTTGCATATGTTGGGGCCTTTCTTGCCGCAAGGGGAATACCAGACTGGAAAACAAATCTCTGGATACTCGTTGCCATGGCAGGAGGACGAACCGTGGCCATGGGAGTAAACAGGATCGTTGATTATCACTTTGATGCAAAAAACCCGAGAACCAAAAGCAGACCTCTTGTAAGTGGCCTTGTAAAGAGGAGCGAGGCTTGGGTCATGGTGATTGTGGCAGCACTTTTTTATTTCCTGGCCTGCTGGAACCTTACACCTTTGGCCTTTAGACTTTCACCATTCATTCTTTTTTTGCTCATATTTTATTCGTACACCAAAAGGTTTACCCCTTTTTGCCACCTCTTTTTAGGCTTTGCAATTGGAATAACACCTACTGCCGGCTGGATTGCTGTCAAAGATTCCATTGGAGTCGTTCCGATACTTATGAGTATCGGCGTCATGTTTTGGATTGCTGGCTTTGACATCCTTTATGCCTGCCAGGACGTGGATTTTGACAAGAACGAGGGCCTTCACTCCATTCCTGCATGGCTTGGTGTAAAAAAGGCATTCAAGATATCAGCGTCATTTCATGGAGTGGCCTTTATTTCCTTCATGGCAGCTGGCATGGTGGCAAAACTAAACTGGATATACTTTTTGGGCATGTCTGTGGTCTTTATTCTGCTTTTGCTTCAAAGGAGGGTAGTAACTCCAAATGATCTTAGCCGCATGAACATAGCATTTTTTAGGCTGAACGCTGCAATCTCCATAATACTTTTTTCATCAACTGTAATATCCATATTGACCGCTGGCTAAATGAAAAAAAGACATTTTGACAAAACGGCAAGAATAATCGAGAACCTTGAGATCAGACCAAACATATTTCTAATGCGACTTGCCTGCCCGGACATCTGTTCATACGCGCAACCAGGCCAGTTTTGCATGGTAAAATCTGGCCTTGTCCAAGGTCTTGATCCCCTTCTAAGACGACCCCTTTCCATACACCGTTGTCACAGGGATACAGGGGAAATGGAGTTCCTTTTCAGGGTGGTTGGAAGAGGCACAAAGGCCTTGTCCATGCAGACATCTGGCCAGGAAGTTGAGTTGTTAGGCCCTCTTGGAAAGGGTTTTGACCTGAAACCGACTCAGATCCCTATAATTGTCGGAGGAGGCCTTGGTGTTGCCCCGCTCCTTTTCCTTGCAGAGACACTTTCTGGCAAAAAAGGGGTAGCAATTCTTGGGGCAGTGACAAAAGGGGAACTTCTGCGTCTTGAACCCTTTAAAAAGACCGGCCTTGAGATACTTGTTGCAACTGAGGATGGGAGCTTTGGCAATGAAGGGCTGGTAACATCGGTGCTTGAAAGACTCTTGGCAAAGCTTGATGACAGGGCTGCAAGGGATGTAGCAGTCTTTGCGTGCGGGCCACATCCAATGCTAAGGGCAGTGTTTTCCATCTGTAACGGCTATGGCGTAAAATGCCAGGTGGCCCTTGAAACGATAATGGCATGCGGAAGCGGACTTTGCCTTGGCTGCGCTGTAAGATCATCTGGTGGCTATATGCACGTGTGCAAGGACGGGCCTTGTTTTGACGCAAGCAGACTTCTTTGGGAATAGACCATGACAAAGGAAAACCTTTCAAAGGACAATGGGCCAAAACTTGATGTGAAGATCGGGGGTCTTCGCCTTAAAAATCCCGTCATGTTGGCCTCAGGAACGTGCGGCTATGGTGAAGAGTTGTCTGACCTGATTGACCTTTCAGCCCTTGGCGGGATAGTTGTAAAAGGAATCTCCCTTGAAGCACGGACAGGAAACAAGCCCCCTCGTCTTTTTGAGACCCCCTGCGGACTCTTAAATGCCATTGGCCTTGAAAACGTTGGCGTCCAGTCTTTTTTGAAAGAAAAACTGCCCTGGCTTAAAAAGAACCAGGTAACTACTGTTGTAAATATCCTTGGGAACAGCATAGATGAGTATGAACAAATGGCAGCCCTGTTGGATGGACAGTCTGGCATAGATGCCATTGAGGTAAACATATCCTGCCCCAATGTCAAAAAAGGAGGGGTACTCTTCGGTACTGATCCAAAGGCTGCCTTTGAGGTTACAAGGGCAGTAAAAAGGGCTTGCTCGCTGCCTGTTATCGTAAAGCTTTCGCCCAATGTCACTGATATATGTGAAATAGCCATTGCAGCAGAAGAAGCAGGGGCAGACGGAGTTTCACTCATAAACACTCTTCTTGCAATGGCCATAGACATCGAGAAGAGACGGCCGGTTCTTGGAAATGTCTTTGGAGGTCTTTCTGGCCCTGCCATAAAACCTGTAGCCCTGAGGATGGTATGGCAGGTTTCAAGGGCAGTAAGTATTCCTGTTGTCGGCATAGGTGGCATAACAACCTATGAGGATGCCATAGAGTTTCTTATGGCTGGTGCCAGTGCCATTCAGGTTGGCACTGCCACCCTTGTCAAGCCAGCGGCAGGTCTTGATATCCTTCATGGCCTGGTTGACTTTATGCTTCAGAATAACTATCAGTCTATTGGTGAACTAAAGATTCAAGATTGATTAACCGTAATTTAATATAAACGGCCTTGACAAAAGGCCCTCAAGAAGTTAGATAGGCAAGCCTCTAAAGTCTTCCGGCGCAAGAATTCTTTAGATTCGGTTCGTCCGCACCAAAATCACTGGTACACATAGCTTTAGAGGATGAAAAGCCTCAAAGAGGCACCAGAAACAATTTTGTCTTATTTAAGAGGTAAAGAAAAATGAAAAGAGACCCGCAGAAAGTCAGAAACATTGGCATAAGCGCACACATCGACGCTGGTAAAACAACCCTCACTGAAAGGATCCTGTATTACACAGACAGGATTCACGCCATTCACGATGTGAAGGGCAAGGATGGCGTTGGTGCCACCATGGATTTTATGGAGCTCGAAAAGGAGCGCGGCATTACCATCACCTCTGCGGCAACATACTGCGAGTGGAATGACCATGAAATAAACATAATAGATACTCCAGGCCACGTGGATTTCACCATTGAGGTGGAACGGGCCCTGAGGGTCCTTGACGGAGGCGTGCTCGTCCTGTGCTCTGTGGGAGGAGTGCAGTCCCAATCCATCACAGTTGACCGCCAGATGGCCAGATACAAGGTCCCATGCATAGCCTTTGTCAACAAGTGTGACAGAAGTGGCGCCAACCCCTTCAGGGTTGTTGAGCAGCTTAGGGATAAGCTTCATCACAATGCAGTGGCAATGCAGATCCCAATCGGGCTTGAAAACGATTTCCAGGGTGTGGTCGACCTTGTAACGATGAAGGCCGTTTACTTTGATGGCCCTCAGGGTGAAAAACTAAGGATAGAAGACATCCCTTCTGAACTCATTGAAGAGGCAGAAAAGAGGAGAGAGGAGCTCATTGATGCAGCATCCATGTTTTCCGAAGAACTCATGGAGGCCGCCCTTGAGGGAGAAATTCCGGAACAGCTCCTGATAGATGCCATCCGCATAGGCACCCTCAAAAGAGAGCTTACCCCGGTTTTCATGGGCTCAGCCTACAAAAACAAGGGTGTTCAGCCGCTTCTTGATGCAGTGACATGGTATCTCCCCCATCCGGGCGAGGTGGAAAACATCGCCCTTGATCTTGATAACGATGAAAAAGAGGTTGTCCTTTCACCAGATCCTGAAAAACCTTTGGTTTCCCTTGCCTTTAAGCTTGAAGAGGGAAGATATGGCCAACTTACATATATAAGGGTGTATCAGGGTACACTTAGAAAGGGCGACTTCATTGTAAACTCACGCACAGGCAAAAAGGTGAAGGTTGGACGCGTTGTTAGGATGCACGCCAACCAGATGGAAGACATAGAAGAGATTCCGGCAGGTTACATAGGAGCCCTCTTTGGTATCGACTGCGCATCAGGAGATACCTTTACTGCTCCTGGCATCAGATACAGCATGACATCCATGCATGTGCCAGATCCTGTTATTTCCCTTGCCATCGTGCCTGAAGACAACAAGAGCCAGCAAAACATGTCAAAGGCACTTTCCCGTTTTGCAAAGGAAGATCCAACCTTCCGGATCAGGGTAGACCATGAAACAGGTGACACCATAATCTCAGGAATGGGCGAACTCCATCTCGAGGTATATATCGAGAGAATGAAAAGGGAATACAATGCAATAGTCCATACTGGTGCACCCCAGGTTGCCTATAGGGAGACCATCACCCAGAAGGCAGACTTCAATTATACCCACAAGAAACAAACAGGTGGGGCAGGCCAGTACGGACGTGTTGCCGGATACATGGAGCCCTGTGAAGGAGAATTTGAATTTGTAAACAAGATAGTTGGTGGCGCCATTCCAACGGAGTTCATCTCTTCTGTAGAAAAGGGCTTTAAGAGCGCCCTTGAAAAGGGCCAGCTCTTAGGATTTCCAGTAACCGGGATAAGGGTTGTAATAAACGATGGTCAGGCCCACTCTGTGGACTCGTCAGACACTGCCTTTCAGGCCGCAGCCCGTGGCGCCTTCAAAGAAGGTTTCAAAAAGGCAAAACCTGCCATTTTGGAGCCCATCATGAAGGTGGCGGTGGAAACCCCTTCTGAATTTCAGGGTGCCGTAATGGGCACACTGAACCAGAGAAGGGGAATGATCCTTGGGGCCCAAGACGAAGGTGACGCCTGTGTCATAGAGGCAGAGGTGCCTCTTTCCGAAATGTTTGGATATTCAACAGACCTTCGCTCCATAACCCAGGGCAAGGCCCAGTTTACCATGGAGTTTTCGTGTTACCGTCAGGTACCAAAAGCCATTGCAGAAGAGCTTATCAAAAAGGCCCAGGAAAAGAAAAAGAAAGCGGCCTGATGAACAAAACAGAAACTTTTGGAGCGGGGGATGCCTCCCGCTCCTTTGTGGATAAAGACAACGTCATCTATTTGAGGGAAAGGTCCATGGCCATGCTTAAAAAAGATCTTATTCTGAGAAATCCCTTGAGGATTCTCGGGAACCAGGAAAAAGAGCCCATTAAGGAAGGTGAATTTGGCGCTGTGCTTGCCAAGGCAGGCGTGGGCAAGACGGCATTTTTGGTGCAGCTCGCCCTAAGTAACCTCCTTAAAGAGAAAAACGTGTTGCATGTCAGTCTCACTCAGCCAGTCCGAAAGGTATGTCTTTGGTATGAGGAGGTGTTTCACAACATCGCAAACGAGTACAATCTCAAAAACACGTCAGAGCTTTGGGACACCATATTGCCTCACCGTTTCATCATGACATTCAATGTGGATGACTTCTCCGTTGCAAAACTTGAAGAACGGCTGAACGACCTGACTGAACAGGGCATCTTCTTTCCCCAGCTCGTCATAATCGACGGCCTTCCCATAAACGATGAGAGCAGAGAACCTTTGGCAGAGCTTAAAATCCTTGCAAGAGAAATGGGATTCCCAATCTGGTTTGCCATTACAGTAGGGCCAGAAGACGGTCTTGAGCCTGCTATCGTTCCGGCATCAATCGAATCCCTTTCAAATCTGTTTGAAATATTGATAGGGCTTAAGGCCATCAAGGGCAAAATAAATGTCATGGTGCTAAAAGGTGACAGAAGGGATGATGCGGAAGACGTCTTTCTGGATCCATCAACCCTACTCATAAAAAATCGTGAGTAAAAACCCCAAAAAAGCACTTCTTGAGGTTGACCATCTCAACGTTTCGATAAAGGCAGAAAAACGCCTCTTACATCCTGTAAGGGGCGTTTCTTTTTCTGTAGACAAAGGTCAGAGGGTCTGTCTCGTTGGAGAGTCTGGTTGCGGAAAAACAGTGACTGCATTTAGCATCTTAAGACTCCTTTCCGAGGATCGCTTTGACGTAAAGGGCCAAATAAGCTTTGACCAAAAGGACATCCTTGCCTTGCCCCATGAAGAGATGAGAAAAATAAGAGGTAAGGAAATAGGCATGGTATTTCAGGAGCCCATGACAGCTCTAAACCCGGTGCTTTCCATAGGGTTTCAGATTACAGAGGCCATAACGGCACACCGGGATGTCTCTTCTCAAGAGGCAAAAGACCAGGCCCTTTCCATTATGGGAAAGGTGGGATTGCCGGATCCTGAACTTATTTACAATCAGTATCCTCACCAGCTCTCAGGGGGGCTCAGGCAAAGAGTAATGATAGCAATGGCCCTTTCGTGCAGGCCCAAACTGCTTATTGCCGACGAGCCCACAACGGCCCTTGATGTCACCATCCAGGCCCAGATCTTGGAACTAATCTGTGACCTTAGCAGGCACATGGACCTTGCCCTTCTCCTTATATCTCATAACCTTGGCGTTGTTGCCAGGGTGGCCCAGCATGTAATTGTCATGTACGCAGGCTCCATTGTAGAAGACGCTCCTGCCAGAAAACTTTTTGCCAGGCCTTGTCACCCATACACCAAGGGCCTGCTTGCATCTGTCCCTTATGGGGAGGCGATGAAAAAAAGGAGGCTTTCTTCTATCCCCGGACGGGTGCCAGCACTTGACGAGATTCCTGAGGGTTGCTCATTTTCTGACAGGTGTACGTTCTCTATGGATATTTGCAAAAAAAAGCGGCCTCTACTTCGCCTCTTAGGAGATGGACACAGGGTTGCCTGTCACTTTCCAAGGTGCAACACCCATGAATAAATCAATCTGATTCCTATTTTGCACATACTTTGGTAAGAAGGTCTAAGAAATAGATCTTGCCAGCCAGAAAAAGAAACACACAAAGTATCGCTGCAGCTGGAACAGTGATGAACCATGCCCCGAAAATCCTCTTGGCAACGTCCTTGTTGATACCTGCAAGCCCCCTTGCAAGCCCTATCCCAAGAATCGCTCCAACAAGGGTATGGGTTGTGGATATTGGAAGCTTTAGCCTTGTGCATACAAGCACTGTTGCCGTTGCAGCAAGATCTGCTGCCACTCCTCGAGACGGGGTGATTTCCGTAATCTTCATGCCGACTGTCTCCATTACCCTGTAACCAAAAGTGGCAAGACCAAGAACGATTCCACCACCGCCCAAGACCAGCACCCAAAAGGGCACTCCCACCTTCTGGGCAACGTGCCCTGTCTGCAACACCCTTACTGAAGAAAGATCCGCCTTGAGAGAAGGCCCCGCACCTCATGCTTGATCTTGTCCGCCTCATATTCGAGTTTTGAAACCTTGGCATGAAGTTTTCTAAGAAGAAGGAAGTCTTCTTTTTCGTGTGCTCCACCATGGCCCCAAATGGGGATTTGCCAAAGAGTTCGGAAATGATGCTCATTTCAGGCCTCCTCTTGAGATCTAAGCCTGTTCAAAAATCAAAACAAAAAAGGGGGCTCATG
>JALSQG010000112.1 GCA_026985565.1 Deltaproteobacteria bacterium | reverse complement strand
TTTGGAAATGATTTTTCAAGAGGCTCCTTTTCAACCTGGCATCCAAATTCTTCCCTCAAAAATTTGGCAAGATCCTTTCTCAGCCCCCCTTGTGAGAATGAGGGCCTCTGACAAAATATCTTTGCAACTTCATCAAGTGGCTCAAGAGCCTTTCTGATCTTTCTTGGAAGTTGTTTCAATAGATACACCACCTTTTCCGTCAAAAAACCTGGCACCAACCATTCAAAATCCCTCTCATGAAGATGGGGAATCAAAATGACAGGCACCCTAACCACGATCCCGTCATCTTTTTTATTAGGGTTGAAACGGTATAGGAGAGGAAGGGTTTGTCCATTGACTTCAAGGTGCCCCGGATATAACTCGTCCATGTTCCCTGGAAGTAGTTCTTTTAAGAGTTCCTCTTTGTCAATAAAAAGTTCTCTTTCAAGCCCTGGATGTGTCTTAAGGATCTTTCTAAGGTCGTCTTCCCTAAGAATCCTTATGCCAGTTGATTTTTCCAATTTGGTGATGGCACCTTTGAAAAACTGAAAAAGGATCTCCTGATCGACTGGGATGGCACCGCTTCTGTCTTTTTGTCCTGCCTGTTCCAGTTCTTCAAGCAATGAGATGTTATGGTCATTGAAGGCATATTGATATTTTAAATCACCTGTTGAAAGTCCTTGCTCTAAGAAGATCTTTTGGGCAAGCTCCGGATCAAAGGAGGCAAGAGAACGCTTTCTTGAAGGGAAAAGCGTCATACCGTAGAAGTTGACCTTTTCAAAAATGGTGGCCTCACCCCTGTTTCTGTCCCATTTGGGTTCAAAGTAGCTGTACTTGCAAAGATGACCTCCAAGTTGCTCTATCCATTTGGGCCTTATTTGGGCCACGGTTCTTGCAAAAAGCCTGGATGTTTTGACCTGTTCGGCACTTACTATCCATTTTGGTCCTTTCTTGAATAGACTTGATCCTGGAAAGATGAATATCTCCTTCCCTTTTGCCCCTTTGTAACCATGCCCTTTTGGCTTTTTGCATGCAGCATGTCCAAGAAAGCCTGAAAGGATACTTATATGAATGGCATCTTGTAATTTCTCATCTTTTTTTAATTTTCTACACGAGATATGTAATTCAATATCCTTTTCTTTTGCTATTTTCTGATCAATAAGCATTCGACTTATCTGCGAGAACACATCCTTCCATTCCATTATCTTGGTGTATGAAAGCATGTGTTCTTTACAAAAGTCCCTTAGTCTTTTTTTGCTAAGGCCTTGTTTTTCAAGAAGGGTGATTTCTTCCCAAACATTTAGGTAGGTCAAGAAGTCGGAAGAGTCGTGCTTTAGCCTTTTTGCTTTGGTCTTTGCACCGGAAGACTCCGTTTGTGCCGTTACCCATATATCCTGAACCGAAAGGGCAGAGACTATGACCAATGCCTCACCAAGGCAGTTTTCTTTAAGTGCCTGAAACAGAATCCTTGAAAGCCTTGGGTCAAGGGCCAATTTCGCCATCTTGTGGCCAAGATCTGTAAGTTTGCCATCTTTATCAACTGCTCCAAGCTCAAATAAGGTATGAAGGCCTTCTTTTATTGCTGCAGGCCTTGGAGGATCTATAAAAGGAAACTTATCCACTGGCCCAAGCTTCTGGTGCAAAATCCTCAGAATCACCTCTGCCAGATTACACCTTTGGATCTCAGGAGGAGTAAAATCATCCCTTAAAAGGAAGTCTTCTTCACTGAAAAGCCTTATGCAAAGGCCCTTTTGAACGCGTCCTGCCCTTCCTGCCCTTTGTTCACAGTTTGCCTTTGCGATCTTTGAAACGGGCAGGGCCCTTGTGTGGGTATTAATGTTATACACACTGATCCTTGCAAGGCCTGAATCTATAACATATCGGATGGATGGGACTGTAATTGAGGTCTCTGCTATGTTTGTGGCAAGTATTATCTTTTGTCTTGAAGATGGTTTAAATATGAGGGCCTGTTTATGTGCGGGAAGTCTTGCAAATAGCGGCAGAATAAGGCATTCATCCCTCATATTCTTCTTTAAGAGGTTTGCTGTTTCAAAGATGTGTCTTTCTGTTGGCAAAAAAACAAGAATATGGCCAAAAGGATCTGTTTTTCTAATCATTTCGCAAACAGATCTCACCTTTTCTGAAATGCCAATATCCTTTGGATTTTCATACCAGCTTTCCCTTTCATAGACGATTTTGACTGGAAAGGTCCTGCCGCTTATTTTGAAAAGGGGAGGGTTATTGAAGAACCTTTGAAACTTTTCCACCTCCATTGTGGCAGAGGTGACTATGACTCGCAAATCCCCTCTCTTGTCAAGTATCCTTTTAAGTATTCCAGCGATCAGATCTATGTTTATGCTTCTTTCGTGGGCCTCGTCCAGTATGATGGCCTCATATGCCCTCAGCATCGGGTCTTTCTGGGATTCGGCAATCAGGATTCCGTCCGTCATGAATTTTATACGTGTTTTGGAGCAAAGTCTGTGGGAGAATCGGATTTTGAACCC
>JALSQG010000111.1 GCA_026985565.1 Deltaproteobacteria bacterium | reverse complement strand
ACTTATTGAAAAGACCCTTCCTTTGGTTTTGGGGGTCAAGGTAAGCTTTTTTTGGCTCTACGGCCTTTATAGGGGGCAGTGGCGTTTTGCCAGCCTTGATGACACCTTTAAGATAATAAAGGCCATCCTTTCAAGTTCTGCGGTAATTGTTGGCGTGCTTGTCTTTGTTTACCGGTTCGAGGGTTTTTCAAGGATAGTTTTTTTTCTTGATGCCGTCATGACCTTCGTACTAATAGGTGGCATCAGGTTTCTTATGCGCATGTTTAATGAATATTTTGTGCGCCAGGCAGAAAAAAGCCATTCCATCCCAATTCTCATATATGGAGCAGGTGACGGTGGGGACCTTTTCCTAAGAGAGCTTAGAAAGAGGCGAAATCACGACTACCTGCCTGTGGGCTTCATAGATGATGACAAAGCAAAGATAGGGCAGGAGATACATGGAGTAAAGGTATTGGGTACAGGTGGTGACCTTGCAAACCTGGTAAAAAGACACGGAGTCAAGGTGGTATTCATATCTATACTTTCTTCGCCATTTTCCCTGTTTGACTCGGTAAGGGAAAGATGCAAGAAGCTTGGCATAAAATGCGTACAGATGCGGCCTCTCGTGCCCTTTGAACATGTGGATCAATCCCGGCTGGATACATCAGACCATAAGAAGGCACGCATCCTGCCACTAAAAAAGTAAGGGCATGCAAGGTGTAAGGCATGTCTGCAATCTTATCTGTAAAAAGGGGGTGCCATGAGGGTTATAGAACCAAGTTTTGAGGTCTTGGATGAATATTTTAAACAGGGTCGTATCCTGGAACAGATAGAAAGATGCGGCAGGGTTTGCTACAAAAGCGAAGACAAGATCAGTAAGGAAAGCGCTGTACCATTTATCCGGGGCATTATAAAAAGAGGCCACGAATCCGTGATTGAGATGGCAAATCTGGTGCTTGAGGTAAGGGCCTCTGAAAACAGGCTTTATGAAGATTTTTTCATACACATTCCACGATTTTGTCAGGCCTCAAAAGTTGAGCAGGGTAGATTTATTATTTCTGGTAACCCCCGTTCCTTTAGGGACCTTGCAAGGCGTTTCCCAAAAGCCCCGGTCATATGTACCATTAAAAAAGCACTTGAGACCAGATTTCCCGTCCTTTTTGAAGACATCAAAACCGAAGACTGCCATACCAATGAGGTTGAGGTACGCCTCTTATCAGCGCAAGAGGTGGATGGCTTTGATCTTCCACTGCTTGTGAAACATAGATGCCTCCTTGCCCACATAACCGTAAACAGGGCTGTTACCCATGAGCTTGTTAGACACAGGGTCGCCTCATATCTGCAGGAATCGCAAAGGTACTGCCGCTATGGCGAAAAAAAATTTGGCGGGCAGGTGACCTTCATCCGTCCATGTTTCTTTGAGGAAGGTTCCAAAGAGTACCAATTGTGGGAAAGGGCCATGAAGGATACAGAGGCCGCCTATCTTGAGCTTTTAAAGACCACATCGCCCCAGGCGGCAAGAACCGTACTCCCCAACTCCTGCAAGACCGAAATAATGGTCCATGCCACCCTGGAAGAATGGCAACACATCTTCAGGCTGAGGGCCTCAAAGGCGGCAGATCCCTCAATGCGACAGATCATGCTTATGATGCTACCCGAATTTGTCAAAAGGTTCCCCTCTGTCTTTGAATCCATAGCAAAGTCAGTGGAAGAGTAAAATGCATACCGACTTTCTTGTTGTTGGAAGCGGAATTGCCGGACTTAGTCTGGCCATAAAACTTGCCGAACTTGGAAACGTTCTCGTTGTGACGAAGAAAGGACGCTCAGACACTGCAACAAGGCTTGCCCAGGGTGGAGTTGCCTGTGTCCTTGGCAAGGATGATGATTTCATCTTTCATGAATACGACACAATAGTTGCCGGAGACGGGCTTAGTCATGAAGAGGTGGTACGGACCATAGTGAGGGAAGGCCCTGAGAGGATAAAAGAGCTTGAAGCGCTTGGTGTTCAATTTTCAAGGAATGAAGATGGCGGTTATGAACTTGGACAAGAAGGCGGACATAGCCGTAGACGCATAGTTCATAGCGGAGATTTTACAGGCCTTGAGATACAAAAGACACTTGTGGAAAGGGCCGTTTCCCACCCTAATATAGATATCCTTGAAGACTTTGTGGTGGTGGATCTTATCACTACCTGCAAGATCCAGTGCAGTCTCGATAACACCAAGGTCCCCTGCTCCAATGACAGATGTTTGGGGGCATACGTTCTTGATGCAAAAAACGGCAAGATACATGCTGTTTTGGCAGACATGACATTTCTTGCAACAGGAGGTGCCGGAAAGGTATATCTTTATACGAGCAATCCAGATGTTGCAACTGGGGATGGCATAGCCATAGCATATCGTGCAGGTGTACGAATAGCCAACCTTGAGTTTGTCCAGTTCCACCCCACCCTACTTTATCATCCAAAGGCCAAGAACTTCCTGATATCAGAGGCTCTTAGGGGTGAGGGCGCCATATTGATAGACTGGCAGGGTAAGAGATTCATGGAAAAATATGACCCTGTAAGAAAGGAACTGGCCGGACGTGATGTGGTGGCAAGGGCAATAGACGCGGAACTGAAACGCACAGGAAAGGAATGTGTATATCTTGACATAAGTCATAAGCCCAAAGATTTTATCACCAACCGTTTCCCTAACATTTACAAGACCTGTCTCAAGTTTGGCATAGACATAACCAAGGAGCCTGTACCTGTGGTGCCAGCTGCCCACTATATGTGTGGTGGTGTTGTAACGGATATCTGGGGCCAGACAGATCTTCCCGGACTTTTTGCCATTGGTGAAACTTCATGTACGGGCTTTCACGGCGCAAACAGGCTTGCCTCAAATTCCCTTCTTGAAGGCATGGTCATGGCCCACCGAGCCGCCTTAAAGGCTGCAGAGCTGAAGAAGGATCGTTCTGATCCTGTCTCATCCTTGGATGTTCCTCCCTGGGATTCAAGCGGTGCAGTAGACATGGAAGAGGCAGTTCTCATCTCTCACAACTGGGATGTTATAAGACGTCTTATGTGGAACTATGTGGGAATAGTGCGTAGCGAAAAGAGGCTTCGGCTTGCAGCCCAAAGACTTAAGCCCATAGTGGAGGAAATTAACCAACACTATTGGGACTATATCATAACACGGGATTTTCTTGAGCTTAGAAACATAGCCATGACGGCACAACTCATCATAGAAGCGGCATCAAGACGCAAGGAAAGCAGGGGTGGACACTATTGCCTTGACTATCCTTCCAGGGATGACTGGAACTGGAGACGTGATACTCTTCTTCGAAGGCCTTGAGGCAAGCCCGGTTTATACATTCTTTATATGAAGAAAAGAAACCTTATCATCGCCTCAGCCATAGTTTTCCTTTTGTTTCTGTCCTTCGTCTTTTTTGGTCACCACATAGCAGCAGTAGTCACATGGATTTTGGCCCTTCTTGAAAAAAGAGAGGCAATTAGACAGTTTGTTTTGTCCCTTGGACCCTTTGGCCCCCTTGGTTTCATACTTCTTCAGGCCCTTCAGGTAGTGCTTTCTCCAATACCAGGAGAGGCCACAGGTGTAGTGGGAGGATTTCTTTTTGGGAAATGGCTTGGTCTTATCTATTCTACAGTTGGCCTTGGGGTGGGCTCTGTTATGGCCTTTTCAATTTCCCGCCGTTTCAGACCAGTCATAGAACCTTGGCTCAGGAAATCAGAATGGTACTGGAAATTGGAATCCCTTCTTGAGCATCAGGGTATTTTCGTATGTTTCTTTCTATATGTCTTTCCCGGGTTTCCTAAGGACTTTCTTTGTTATTTTTTGGGGCTTAGCAGGATGCCTTGGCAGATCTTTGCATTCATAGCAACGGTTGGCAGGATTCCCGGGACCCTTATGCTAAGCTGGCAAGGAGCGGAAATCTACAACGGCAACTGGGCAGGTTTTATCTCTATCGTCATCATTACGGCCGTGGTTGCGCTCCCTGCCTGGTATTTCAGAGAAAGGATATATGCCTGGGTTGAAGCCAGGACAAGGGAAGGAATCCAGTGAAGATTGGATATCTTGACTGCTTTTCTGGAATAAGTGGCGACATGCTCCTTGGGGCATTTTTGGATGCTGGCTGGAACAAAAGGGAACTCCTTGAACTTCCAAAACTTTTTGGTTTTGACCATGTGAAGATTGACATAAAGAGTGTAAAGGTAAACCAAATAGTAGCCACCAAGGTAGAAATAAAATGTCCAAAAGCACCCCACCCCCATAGAAATCTTCATGACATAACCAATCTGATAGAAAGGTGCCACATAGATCAAGACACAAAAAAAAAGGTGGCATGTGCCTTTAAGAGGCTTGCTGAAGTAGAGGCTCGCATACATGGAACTTGTCCTGAGGAAATACACTTTCATGAAACAGGCGGGGTGGATGCCATCATTGATATTACCGGGTGTTTCATTGCCAAAAAATCACTTGGTATAGACAGGCTTTTTTGTTCTGAGCTTCCCCTTTCGCGTGGCTTAGTTGAATGTGAACATGGGGTGTTACCCCTTCCTGCACCTGCAACACTTGAGCTTCTAAAGGGCAAAAAGGTCTGTTTTGTAGATGAAGAAAAGGAGCTTGTAACACCTACCGGGGCGCTTCTTGCCGTAGAGCTTGCAGATGTCTGGGGAGCTCTTCCAGATATTGAAATATCGAAGGTGGGCTATGGGGCCGGGACATGGAAACTTGCCACAAGGCCTAATCTCTTAAGGCTTATCCTTGGCAAAAAGAGAAACAGGGGCTGGATGCATGATGAGGTAATGGAGATAAAAACGGTCATAGACGATATGAATCCAGAGCTCATTGGCTATTTCCTTGGGCGGATCTTTTCTAAAGGTGCCATAGATGCCTGGCTTAATCCAGTCTTTATGAAAAAGAACAGGCCAGGCGTGGAACTTACCGTTTTATCACCAGTAGAAAAATACCAGTATATTTCCCAGTTCATACTAACAAATACCACATCTTCAGGGTTGCGCATTGAAAAAAAGGGGCGAATCGTTCTTGAAAGGAAACCTGTGCAGGTCATTACAAAGTGGGGAAAGATTGGTGCCAAGGCAATAAAACGTCCTGATGGAACTGTTGATATCGTCCCGGAATTTGAAGAATGTAAAAGGCTTTCAGAAAAAAAGGATGTACCCATCTCGGAAATCTACAAAGAGGTTGCACTTGCCGGTTGTAGGATGAAATCTGATGATAAGGAGAAAAAAGATGGTCAATGGGGGCCTTGAAAGGATATGTAAGTATGTTGCTACCGGTTTTGGCACAGGATATGTCCCTAAGGCACCTGGGACTGCAGGGGCCCTTTTGGGCATACCAGTTGGCCTTTTGATAAATATGGCCCCTTCCACAGGCGCCTCGTTTCTGCTCCTCCTCTTACTCATCTTTCTCTCCTGTCTCAGTGCCCATGTAACAGAAGCAGCATGTGGGGAAAAAGACCCTCAAACAGTAGTTATTGACGAGATAGCCGGCATGTCCATGGCCCTGTGGCTTGTTCCTGCCTCCGTTATGAACGTCGTGATCCTTTTCATACTTTTTCGTCTGTTTGACATCTACAAGCCTTTTCCTGTAAAACAGATGGAGGAAATATTCAGAGGAGGGGCCGGTATCGTTTTTGATGATATCATGGCAGGTATATTGGCTAACATCCTCTTCAGGCTGGGAGGACTTTTGTTTTCATGACTGGGGAAATAATAGCCATAGGCGACGAACTCATCTCAGGCCGTGTCATTAACACCACCAGCAGTTTTATTGCCTCGCGCCTTTTTTCTGCAGGGCATTTGATCCAAAAAATAACAGTCATTGGTGATGATCCAGATATCATAAAAGATGTCTTAGTCCGGGCACTTGAAGTGAATCAGTTCCTGATAATAACAGGTGGTCTTGGCCCCACAACCGATGACATAACAAACGAATCTGTCTCAAGGGCCCTTGGAATCCCTCTTGAAAAGAATTCTCTGGTTGAAAAACAGATAAAAGAAATGGAGGCCCGGTTTGGAGAACATGCGCCAGAGCAGTTCAGGAAAAAACTGACCATGTTACCTAAGGGGGCAAAGGTCCTTAATCCCAATGGCCACGCAGCAGGCTATGAGCTTCTATACAAGGGGGTGCATCTTTTCTTCCTGCCCGGGGTACCAGAGCAACTGAGGGAACACCTTGTAGAAAGGGTGCTGCCACGGTTGAACGACTTGGACAAAAAAAGACCCTTTGTGGTGCAAAAGGTGTTTAAGCTCTTTGGCCTTAGTGAGACAGAGATAAACATGCGTCTTGATCAGATGACCCTTTCAAAGGCTCAGGTGAAGCTTGGCTACTATCCTGTATTTCCCGAGGTCCATGTGAGCATCACAGTGGTTGAAGGCTCAGAGGAAAAGGCCCTTAAGATTCTCAAAGAGGCCTCTCGCAAGGTAAAGAGCGAGTTTGATGAATTCATAGTGGCAGAAGAAGATGAGGGAAGCCTTGCGGCCACCTTGGGTGAGTTGTTGAAGGAAAAAGGTATGGTCCTTGTTGCAGCCGAATCTTGTACCGGTGGGCTTCTTGGAGCAACAGTAACCTCGGTCCCAGGCAGCTCTGAATGGTTTGACAGATCCATGGTGACTTACAGCAATCAGGCCAAGATGGATCTTCTTGGGGTCTCTCCAACGACCCTACATGCCCATGGAGCAGTTAGCCAACAGACAGCCCTTGAAATGGTTAAGGGCGCCCGGGAAAGATCAGGATGCCAGTGTGCAGTGGCTATAACGGGCATTGCCGGCCCTGGTGGCGGCACAGCGGACAAGCCTGTTGGCACAGTATTTATCTCTATATCTGTGGAAGATACACACCTTTGTCACAGATTCCTCTTTCCTGGTAATCGTGCCGAAATAAGGAGACTTACAGTGGAAACTGCCCTTGATTGGCTTAGAAGATATATCCGTTATGATTCGTTGCTTCCTGGCTATAAACCTATCGACTGATACCCAATCCTTTATTTCAAAATCCATGTTGCGGTGGAAAAGTGATTACAGTGGCATGGTGAAATGGGTACGTCCTGAAAACTGCCATGTAACCCTCAAATTTCTTGGTAATGTGAAAAAGGCGACTCTATCCAAAATAGAAAGGCACCTTGTAAGGGTTGCTGCCTCACACAATCAGTTTCAAATAACCCTTTCATATCCAGGCGTTTTCCCCAACAAGAGATTTCCTCGCATACTTTGGCTTGGCTTAAAAGGCGACCTGAAGAGCCTTGGCAGACTTCAATGCGACATGGAAAGAAGCTTAGAAACCTTGGGCTTTGAGGCTGAAAAAAGGTCGTTCGTACCACACATAACCGTGGGCAGGATAAAGGGGAGCAAGGGGAGAGCCCTGGACCTTGAGCGGTTTCTTGGTTGCACCATACCGTCCATTGAGACTGATGTGGATGCAATCCATCTGTACCAGAGCATTCTTACTCCATCAGGGCCTGAATATCGCAGACTTTCGTCATTTCCTCTGGGGGATCTATCTTGATCCCGCCTTTTGGTTGGCAATAGAAACTGACCGCAATCTAATCCTTTATCCTGTTTAAGTTCTCTTTATTTCTACCGAAAAGAAAAAGAGAGAAATTCTTTGCGCTTAGGAGAAGTCCCTTGGAAACAGCCAAAGAGGAACAAGCGGTAAGCCTTGGAAAGGTCCTTGTGTTCAGGGCTGAAAAAGCCTTTTGGGCCTGCCAGTTGCAACAGGTCAAAGAGATAGTTAGGGCTTCATCCATAACTCCGCTTCCCAATTCCACTGACAAGGTCATTGGCATCATAAACGTACGGGGCGATGTGATTCCCGTGGTTGATCTATGGTCCAATTCACCAACACCTTTGCCTGACCAAGGTCAGAAGAAGATGGTAATCATTGTGAAAGAGGGGGAAGACTGCATTGGAATTTGCGTGGAAAAGGTCTTGGCCATTGAAGACATTCATGCCTTTGACCTTGGAGATAGTGTTAGTCAGGGAAAGGTCCCACATAGCGATATAGTCTCTTGCAGTGTCTACCTTTCAAACTCAGGTTTTACCCCTTTGGTAGACGTAGGTCTTGCTATGGAGACAATTAGAGCCCAAGGGTATTCCAACAGCCAGCATCAAATAGAAAATAAACATGTTTCTTCAGCAGGAGGAATCTAATGAGAGGCCGTATGATAAAATTAAAAGATATGAAGATTCAGAACAAGGTCCTGTTCCTGATATTCCTGACCGGCCTGGTTGCCCTTGTATCCCAGGCATATCATTTCTCGTCCATCCACTCTCTTCTTAAAAAGGACGGGGCGAAACAACTGGAACTAATCTCCATGGGGCTTGCCGAATCTTTTGACAGTTTCTGGGAGAACAGGGCCAACGACATGGAGACCCTGTCCTCCCTCGATGCAATAAAGACGGCAGCAGTAGAAGGTAACGGCTTTTCCGGGGCTAACAGCCTGCTTTCTAAGATGGTATCCAAATATTCCCATTACAACAGCCTGGTTGTTTTGCAAAAAAATATTGTAATAGCGGCCAACAGATCCAGCCTGCTTGGGAAACGTTTCCGCCTGTCAAGAACCGGCAGTATGGCTGATAAGACCCTGATTGGCCCAATAACGGATCCTTTTGGCTCGGGCGAAAAAATTTACATACTTGTTCAAGACGTGAGGGCGGCCTCTGGACAAAGGGCGACACTTGTCGCTTCCATTTCGCCAGATTCACTTGTAAGCCATTTGAACAAGTGGCAGGCAAACTCACGATTTCTTTTCGTGGATTCAGATGGCCGGGTAGTTGCTGCATCTAACAAGGGTGCGATAGGCAGCAGCGCTCCCGCCTGGATAGTTTCCGCCCTCAACAGGGGACTTTCAGGTACTACCTTGGTTAAGGGAGACGATGAACAGATGGCCCTTTCAGCCCAAAAGGCGGCCAAATGGAAGGCTTTGGCCGGAGTCAATGCCTATGCCGTGGCCTTCGTCCCTGAACATTCGCTGTTTTCCTCAATGAAGGAGCTTTTGCAACCAACTTTCATTGCAAATGGTGTAGTTTTTGTCATGCTCCTTCTGCTTGCCTACTTTCTTAACAAGGATGTGGCTGCTCCAATAGTGGAGGCAGCGGCATTTCTAAATGAAACTGCAAAGAAAATGGATCTAACAAGGCGTTTAAAGGTTAAAAGCCGGGATGAAGTGGGCGAGATGGCAGAGTCGGTTAATAAGTTTCTGGCAAGTCTCCAGGATGCCTTCAAAGATGTGATCAAGACCACTTCAGAATTTAGTGAAGCAAGCTCTCAGGTATATGATGTGGCAAAACGGATCACCCAAAATGCAACACAACAGGCACAGAGGGCCGATGAGGTGCGCCAAAGGGTGGCACTCATGGGAAAGACCGCCCAGGAAGTAGCCTACCATGCCGAGTCATCCGCCAAGCTTGCAAAGGAAGCCGCCCAGGTCATAGAGGAAATGGCGAGGACCAATGCCAGAATTACAGAGGCATCTGCCCAGAACAAGGAGGGTGCAGAAGGCGTAGCGAACACTGTTGCAGCTATGGGTGAGACGGCAAAGAAGGTCCAGGAAAGGGCGGTTAAGCAGTCTGAGGCCGCTGAAAAGACAGCAAAGGCCTTGAATGACATGGCAAAAGAACTTGATGAAATGGCCTTAGAGGCAAACAGTGCGGCGGCACAGGCGAAACAGACCCTGGAAAGTGCCCAAAAGGGACGCGCAGCCATGAATGAGACTGTCAAAGGTATGCAAGAGATTGCAAGAAGTTCAGAGCAAGTTAGAGAGATCGTAGACCTCATATCTGACATTGCAGAACAAACAAACCTCCTTGCCTTGAATGCAGCCATTGAGGCAGCAAGGGCAGGTGAGCACGGCAGAGGCTTTGCAGTGGTTGCTGAGGAAATCAGAAAACTTGCAGATCGGACAAGCGAATCCACCAAAGAGATTGAAAGCCTTATACAGGGCAGCCGTGATAGCGTAGTCAAAGGACTAAAGCTTGCCGCAGAAAGTGAGAGAACCCTTTCGGAACTGCTTGGCACAGTGGAGAACAGCAGTAAGGTTACAGTTGGCATTGCCGCAAGGTCTGAGGAACAAAACAAGTCTATTCAGGGGCTTTTGTCCTCCATGGAAGGACTCAAGGTCCAGTCTGGCGCCATTGTGGAAATGACTAACAAACAGGCTGAAAGAAGGCGTTTGGCAGAAAAGGCCATTATGGAACTTGAAAAACTGAGTGATGATATAAGCTCCATTGCAAACTCAACGACCCTTACCACCAAAACTGCCGTAGAAACCGTAGACAAGGTCGTATTGAA
>JALSQG010000110.1 GCA_026985565.1 Deltaproteobacteria bacterium | reverse complement strand
AAAAAGCAGGGTCTTTTGCCAAAAAGGAAAAAACCAAGAAACCTACCCAGGAGCCTCAGATAGTAGAGCCTGTCATCCTGAAAAAGAAAAACGAAGGCGCAAAAGAACCAAAAGAGAAAGAGGTTGAGGACGAATTTCAGATAACGCCAGTCAAAGGGGATTTTGTCCGCCCTTCCCTGTCTTTTCTACAGGATCCGCCAGATGAGGAGCTCGAGATTGACAAAGACGAATATATAGAAAATTCCAAGGTACTTGAACAAAAACTCAAGGACTTTGGCGTCTCTGGAAGGGTTGTTGAGATATGTCCTGGGCCTGTTGTCACAATGTATGAGTTTTCCCCAGCGCCAGGGGTGAAGATAAACAAGGTAGCATCCCTTGCAGATGATCTTGCCCTGGCCCTTCGAACCAGAAGCGTTAGAATCGTTGCCCCTATTCCAGGAAAGGCGGTAATCGGGATAGAACTTGCCAATCCGAGGCGCCAGACCGTCTACTTAAAACAAATCCTATCGGCAGAGGTCTTCCAGAAGGGAAAGGGTGAACTCCTTCTTGCCCTTGGTCAAGATATCGTCGGCCAGCCTGTAGTGACAGACCTTACCAAAATGCCGCATCTTCTGATTGCTGGCGCTACCGGCACCGGCAAAAGCGTAGGGCTAAACGCCATGATCTGCTCACTTCTTTACAGGCTTGGCCCGGACAAGCTCAGACTGTTGATGATTGATCCGAAACGCATAGAGCTTTCCCTATATGACGGCATACCACACCTTATCCATCCGGTTGTCAGCGAGCCAAAGGAGGCAACAAGGGCACTCAGGTGGGCAGTACTTGAGATGGAAAGAAGGTACCAGCTCCTTGAGGAGGCCCACGCAAGAAACATAACAGGTTACAACAAAGAGGCTGAGGAGCCCCTGCCATACCTTGTGGTCATAATTGATGAGCTGGCAGATCTCATGATGGTCTCCTCCAAGGAGGTAGAGGCATCCATTGCAAGGCTTGCACAGATGGCACGGGCTGCTGGCATGCACATAATCATCGCCACGCAGCGTCCCTCTGTGGATGTACTCACTGGCCTCATAAAGGCAAACTTTCCTGCCCGTATCTCCTTCAAGGTCTCATCCAAGGTGGACTCCCGCACCATCCTTGATACCATGGGTGCAGAAAGGCTCCTTGGTAACGGAGATATGCTGTTTCTTCCACCTGGCACGTCAAATCTCGAAAGGATTCATGGCGCATTCATATCAGAACATGAAATTTTGAAGATAGTAGAATTTCTAAAGGCCCAGGGGGAGCCTGATTACGACTTTTCTGTCATTGAGCCAGGGCCGGATGAGGCAGAACATGACAAAGGAGCAGGTTCTGGTGATTTTTACGACGAAAAGTACGATGAGGCCGTTGAAATCGTAACTTCCACAGGCCAAGCCTCCATATCCGGTCTTCAAAGAAGGCTTAGGGTCGGTTACAACAGGGCAGCAAGAATGATAGAGCAGATGGAGCGAGACGGCATTGTAAGCCCGACAGACGGCATGGGAAGACGCCAGGTGATTGCAAGGGGCTATGAAGACATGTGAGCTACTGGCTCCTGCTGGCAGCCTTGAAAAGCTCAAGATTGCAGTAAGTTACGGGGCAGATGCAGTATATTTTGGCGCAAAAAGGTTCAGCCTCAGGGCAAAGGCAGGAAACCTTAGCCATGACGAGCTGAAAGAGGCCATTTCTTATGCCAAAAAACATGGCGTAAAATCCTATGTAACGGTAAATATCTTTGCAAGAAATAGAGATATCCAAGAACTTTCTGATTTCCTGGTCTATCTTTCAGAAATTGGGCCTAATGCTATAATAGTAAGTGATCCTGGCGTAATTTACCTTGCCAAAAGACATGCACCAAACCTTCCCATCCATCTTTCAACCCAGGCCAACACCCTGAACTATGAAAGCGTTCTTTTCTGGAAAAATCAGGGAATCAAAAGGGTAAATCTTGCAAGGGAACTTGGCCTAAAAGAAATCACCAAGATACGTGAACAGACACCTGATATAGAGCTTGAGGTCTTCGTCCATGGGGCCCTTTGTATCTCATATTCTGGAAGATGCATGCTTAGTCTTTACCTTACTGGTAGAGAGGCCAATCAGGGACTTTGCGCACATCCGTGCAGATACTCCTATGCGGTACAGGAAGAAAAGAGGCCTGGGGAGTTCTTCCCTCTTGAAGAAGATGAAAGGGGGCTCTACATATTCAACTCCAAAGATCTTTGCCTCATAAAAAGAATCCCTCAACTTATTGGTGCAGGGGTGGATTCCTTAAAGATAGAAGGCCGCATGAAGGGGAAACTATATCTGGCAACGGTTGTCAGGGCCTACAGGGCAGCAATAGATAGGGCCGTTGGCAAAAAGGTTGAGGGCTTTTCCATGGAAAAACTCCTGACAGAGCTTGAAGGCATCACATCAAGAGGATACACGGAAAACTTCTTCTCTGCCTCGCCAGATGCTGAAGATATGATATATCATGGTCATAACATTCCGCAAAAGTTCATCCCGGTTGCAGTTGTATTGGAAGGTGGCACATCTCCAAAGGTTTTGGCAAACTACGTGATAAGGCCAGGAGATGCGCTTGAATACATGGCAAGGGGCATGAAAGACATCAAGTTTACAGTCATTTCCATAAAAGATGCCTCAAGCCATGAAAAGGTGCACATGACAACCGGGGGTGAAAAGGTGATACTTGTAACCGAACCTGAAATCACTTTTGAGGCTTACGGTCTCATAAGAAAAACCCCAGAATAAATCATAAAAAGCAGCTATTCTTTGAAATATTTTTCTTCAACTTCTATGCCTTCATCCTTTAGACGTTTATAGTCCTCTTTTAGCCTTGCATTTGCCAAATTCATACAAGCCCGTTTTTCCTCAAAGGATTCTGTGGCAAATTCGGTGGCATAGGTCTTTCGCACCACATATGTTTTATCATCAATCTTGAAATGAAAATCAGCAGTGTAAAGAAACGCCTCTAATTCTTCTGTTATTTCCGCCTCTGGGTGCACAAGAAATCTAACAGGCTGTTTCAAAAGCTCCACCTTACATGAAACCTTTTCAGCCCCCTTAGCCTTCTCTAATATTTCCTCCAGTCTCGTTTTGAGCCTTTCCATTTGTTTCCTCCCTTTTTCATGATATATCAAGAAGTTGTATACTTTATTTTAGCTTTTATAATTTCAAGGTAAGTATTTGACACATTGAGTCAAGACCAGGGAGGAAACAAAAAGGCGGCCTTAAAGGGCCGCCTTCCATTTTGTAAGGGCATTTGACCGGCTTAAAAGACCCTAAAAAGAGAAGCTTATGGTTGCCCCTCCATATATGAAGTTATTGTCAGTGCTGCCAAGGGCCCTGTGGGACATGTCCTTTGAGCCATCTCCGCTTAGAGGAAATACCCAGTCTACCTCTGGGGTGATACTGAAGTACTTGGCAGCAGGTGCGTTTGAAAAGACGCTAAACGGTATGCACATGGAAATGGTGGCCTTTCCGTGGTGCAGACCTGAAAATTCATCCTTTGGATCGTCAGGATCTGGATACGCCCCTGAATCGTCTGAAAAAAGAGCGCTTCCAAGAAGTGAAAAATCAAGGCTTAGATCCTTTGCCATTTGGAGGCTATGTGAAACCTCAAGGGTAAGATACGTACTGGAATAGTGAGCAAATTCCCTATACACCGTGACAGTTGGAGACAAAAAGGTGTTAAGGGTTGCTGAAAAATAGAATTCCTGGCTGTCAAGGGCCTGATCAAGGGCGTAATAAATGTAGCCCACAGAGGCGCTGACCATGCCAAAATCATGCTCATAGCTCAAGGTGTAGTCTGTCTCTGTGAGGTTGTCCAGGGCCTCTATGTCATCATAAAGATCCGTGTCATAGTTGGCCCAGATGTTTGCAGAAAATCCTTTGTAAGAAAAGGTGGCCGATGGCTGTATTACAAGTGAATTCTTGCTAAGTTGCTGCCCTCTCCAGATGTATGCACTAAGTAGGCTTACCGAAAGATCAGCACTCGGCTTTTCTTCTTCTCCTGAAAAGGCAGGCACAGCACCTGCAAAAAGTGTAAATATGAGCGTGAATGTTATTAGTTTCTTGTTTTTCATTATTCCCTCCTTTTTATACATTTCCAGTTCCACAAAAGAAGGCTAAACAGCCTCCTTCCCCCTCTCACCTGTCCTTACCCTGACAACCTCTTCTACAGGCAGGACAAATATCTTTCCGTCACCAATCTTGCCGGTCTTTGCCCTATCACAAACCTTTTCTACGACTCTTGCCACATCTTCAGCACGAACGATGATCTCTAACTTGATCTTGGGAAGGAAATCCACCACATATTCTGCTCCCCTGTAAACTTCCTTGTGTCCTTTTTGTCTTCCGTGACCTTTGACTTCTGAAACCGTCATTCCTGTAACTCCGATCTCGTAAAGACCGTCCTTAACGTCATCCAGCTTGAATGGCTTTATTATTGCTTCTATCTTTTTCATGATTCATCTCCTGTTGAGGCTTCCATCAGTTTATAACCTGAAAGTCGTTATATGCGTGTCCACCATGTTCTGCGATATCAAGGCCTTCCAGTTCCTCTTCAGGGCTGACCCTAAGGCCTACGATCAAATCTATGCCCTTAAATAGAACCAGTGCAGTCCCAAAGGCCCATGCGAAACAGGCCCCTATTCCTATGAGTTGAGTGGTTATTATCTGCATTGAGGTGCCACCCATATTGAAAAGCCCTGCTGCCAGGGTACCCCAGGCACCGCACACCCCGTGGACCGAAACTGCGCCCACCGGATCGTCTATCTTGAGCTTATGATCTATGAAGAGAACCGCAAGCACCACCAACACACCTGCAATAAGGCCAATGACTATCGAGCTTCCCGGACTCACGTTTGCGCATCCGGCAGTTATTGCCACAAGGCCGGCGAGGGCACCATTTAGTGTCATTCCAATCTCAGGTTTCTTGAACAAGATCCATGAGACTATCATGGCAGAAAGGGCGCCTGCAGCTGCAGCCTGATTCGTGTTCACAAATATCATGGCAATGGAGGTGTCTGCTGTGGTGGTGGAACCTGGATTGAAACCAAACCAGCCAAGCCACAGGATGAACACTCCAAGGGCCGCAAGGGGAATATTATGCCCTGGGATGGCCCTGACCTCTCCCTTTGGGCCGTACTTACCAGTGCGCGGGCCAAGAATGATTGCGCCTGCAAGGGCACACCAGGCCCCAACGGAATGGACCACAGTGGAGCCTGCAAAGTCTATGAAACCAAGCTTTTCAAGCCAGCCGTTTCCGTGGAAAAGACTTCCCCATGCCCATGAGCCAAAAACGGGATATATGATTCCGCATATGAAGGCGCTGTAACACAGATATGCCACGAACTTGGTACGCTCTGCCATTGCACCAGAGACTATTGTTGCAGCTGTACCTGCAAAGACCACCTGAAACATCCAGAAGGCAAGTATCCACTGATCTCCGTCAGGCCCCTTCCAACTGCTTAGGAAAAAATCGCTTGTGCCAAAAAACCCGTTACTGGTTGCACCAAACATCAGCCCAAAGCCTATTGCCCAGAAAATTAGGGAGCCTATAGAAAAGTCCATCATGTTTTTCATCATTATGTTTATGGCATTTTTGGCCCTGGTAAACCCTGCCTCAACCATTGCAAAACCTGCCTGCATAAAAAACACGAGAGCGGCTGCCACCAACGTCCACAAATAATTGGCGTGGGTCTGTACAAGCTCAATGGCCTTCTGATTTGACTCAACTGTTGGAGCCTTAGCTTCCTGTGCGGCAAAACCGCTTGATGCTGCAAAAACAAATAGCCCTAAAAACAGCATTGAGACCAAGAATACAAAAATCTTTCTTTTTCCCTTCATAACTTTCCCCTTTCTTTTTTGTTTTGGGATAAAAACGCAAAAAAAAGGCCAACAAAAATACCAAGATAACTTACTGTAATAATTGATTTTGTTATTTAGGTGGCTCCAATTTGATAACAAAATTGTAATATTCTTAATTTAAGATGGTTACAAAATTGTTAAATTGATCGAAAGCTGGATAGGCTTCCACTCATCCTGCTAAAAGCAAAAATGAATATGAAAAGATAAGGAACCTTGGAGCCTAAAGGCTCAGACACAGGATGATTGGCCCCTTAAAAATTTGATGCAGGTCTCAGCCACCTTTTTAGATAGAACAAGCCCAAGATGGGTAACCTTGAAACTACAGTGGGCTGTGAGCCATCTTGCCATTGTTTCTTCAGTTGCCACAACTCCATCGCCTTTATCAATAAAGAACATTCCAAGACCTATGTTTACAGAACCTGCAACCATAAGGGTTTCCACACGAGTAGCCTGGAGCTTGCACCCATTTTTCAGGGCGGGAAGAGACTTTCCCGTCACCAGCCTAAATGGCAGCCACGTAGAAAGATGTTTGGCAACACTACTTCCCTGTATCGGTGTGCCCAGAAATATGCACCTATCAACCTTAAATGACCTTGATAAGGTGCCTGATGCCATATTGTTCATCATGACGCATGCTATGAGCCCGCCATAGCTATGACCCACAAGGCAGACACCTTCTTCTCCAACCCTTTTGCGTATAAATTTCCACAGGGCAAGGGCGTTTTCTTCAACACTCTTTGAAAGAGTAGGATAGGAAAAGGCAAAGGTATTAAAGCCTTCCCTTGCAAGGCGCCTTTTAAGTAACATAACCTCCCATCCCCTTGTCCATATGCCGTGGATCAAAACCACGTTTTCACAGGCACTTTTCATCTTGTTTTTCTTCTTTCCTTCCCAAGTTGCACATTTTCCTTCTCATTGGCCTTGACATAGTGCCAATGGGTAATGATAATAAATTCAGTATTGAATATTTCGTTACTTTTTTGTTTTTCAAAAGCCAAAGGAGGGAAAGATGCCGCAGATAAAGAAAATTCTATTTCCAGTCGATTTCACCACTGCAACGGACAAGATCCTGCCACTTGTAAAGGACATGGTCAAGGCCTTTGATGCAAAGCTTTACATAATTCACGTCATTAGAAGCCCCGAGGAATTTGCAGGCTTCGAAATGGGGCCGGCATGGTATTCTGCCCTTGAAAAAGACCTTAAGGAAGGGGCTGAAAAATCCATGAGACGCCTTGTGAGCGAGCAGTTGGACGATCTTGGCGATGTGGAGACAGACATCAAGGTAGGGGACATTGTTGACACCATCATGGACTTTGTAAACAGCAACAACATTGACATGATTATAATTGGAACCCATGGAAGAAAGGGCCTGGAGAAGGTCATGTTTGGTAGTGTGGCAGAAGGTGTGATAAAGGATGCACCCTGCCCTGTTCTGACAATCAACCCATACAAGGTCAAGAAATAACCTGGATACAAAGATGTTTCTTTTCGGAAAGGGGGCCTTGCCCCCTTTTTCGTTTAAAACCCTGTTTTAAATTAAGATTTGGCTGAAAAAACCCCTGATACAATACCAACAACCCTGATCACCACCCATCTTAATGCAGATTTTGACGCTGTGGCGTCTGCTGTTGCTGCTGCAAGACTCTATGGTCCAGGGAGCGCTATAGTCCTGCCTGGGTCCCAGGAGAAAGCGGTCAGGAACTTTTTAAGGAAAATAAAAGAGGAAGGCGGTTCCATCTCCTCCCTTTTCGTGCAACTTAAGCAGATTGATCTTTCAAAGCTAAAACGAATCGTAGTAGTGGATACAAACCAGATGGACAGACTCGGCCAGATAGGTGAACTTATACATCAACCTTCCGTTGAGGTGGTAATTTTCGACCACCACAAAAAGGAGGAGTGCGACATCCCTTTCAGGAAATATGTATCGGGAAGTTGCGGTGCTAATACTACCCTGCTGCTTCGAAGGCTAAGAAGGAAAAAGGGGCTTGCGCTGCCAGAAGACGAAATTCTTCTCTATCTTCTTGGAATTTATGAGGATACCGGCTCATTCACCTTCTCTTCCACAACTGCAGACGATCTTAGACAGGCAGCATGGCTTGTGGAAAAAGGGGGGAACCTTAAAAAGGTTTCAGAGTTTCTTGCAAGCAGATTCACGCCGGAACACATTTCTGCCTTGTATGATATGCTTGAGTCTGCCCAAACCCTTAACTTTGGCAACATTCCCATAACCGTGGCAAAGGCATCATCTGCCATGTACATTGACGACTTTGCCATACTTGCCCATGAGCTCATGGACATGGCGCATCTTCCGGTTCTATTTACCCTGGCCATGATGGGCGACCATGTGATAGTTGTTGCAAGGAGCAGAGACAAGCGGGTGGATGTTGGCAAGATATTGCAAAAACTTGGCGGTGGCGGACACCCCTTTGCCGCATCAGCCTCCCTTAAGGGTATGACCCTTTCTGAAGCTGAAAATGCCCTTGTCTCTGAAATCGCTTCCCAGATCGGAAAAGGCCCCAAGGTCAGGGACATAATGTCAAGCCCGGTTGTATGGGTGGAGCCGAACACCCCAATATATGAAGTGCATGACCTTATTGCAAAGTATGGCTTTTCTGTAATACCGGTTGCCGTTAAGGGCAAAATAAAGGGGTATGTAACAAGAAACATCATTGAAAAGGCCATATATCACGGCCTTGGACGGGAGCCTGTTTCAGAGTATATGGCCACGGAATTCAAAACCCTTGCACCAGACGATGACATCGGCAAGGTGCAACAAACCATAGTTGAAGGCCACCAGCGCTTTATACCCGTGGTTAAAGAGGGGCTTTTGGTTGGAATAATCACAAGAACAGACCTTCTTGAGGTCCTAAGCTCAGATCCTCAGAAAAGACCCGAATCCCTTATCCCCCCTGCTGCAAGCAGAAGAAACATAAGAAGGCTTATGAAGATTCAACTTCCTGACAAGGTCCTTGAACTTCTCGAAAAGGCGGGTCAGGTGGCGGACGAACTTGGAATGAATGTCTATGTGGTGGGGGGATTTGTGCGGGATCTGCTCCTTAGAAAACCAAATTTTGACATCGATCTGGTGGTAGAAGGTGATGGAATCCGTTTTGCAAAGCACCTTGCAAAAAAGTACAAGGCACGGGTTCGCTCCCACAAAAAATTCGGCACTGCTGTGATTATCTTTCCGGATGGCTCTAAGATAGATGTGGCAACGGCCAGATGGGAATATTACGAATATCCTGCCGCCATGCCAACGGTTGCCATCTCTTCCATAAAATTGGACCTTTTCAGAAGGGATTTTACCATTAACACCCTTGCGATAAAGCTTAACCCGAAAGATTTTGGCATGCTTATTGACTTTTTCGGAGGCCAGCGAGACCTTAAAGATGGCATCATCCGTGTTCTTCACTCCCTCAGCTTCATTGATGATCCCACAAGGATACTTAGGGCAGTCAGGTTTGAACAAAGATTTGGTTTCAAAATAGGAAAGCACACGTTAAGACTCATAAAGAATAGCCTGAGGCTTGGCATACTTGACAGACTTTCATCAAAGAGGCTCTTTACCGAACTAAGGCTCATACTTGAAGAACCAGATCCTCGGCCATGCCTTAAAAGACTTGAAGAACTTGGTGTACTTCTGGCAATCAACCCAGCCCTTGGGCTTGATGATGCTGCAAAAGGCCTGCTTGATGCAGTCTATGACGTCCTTGCATGGTACCAGCTTCTTTACATGAAAAAAAAGATCGAAAAATGGCAGGTGTATCTCATGGCCTTTTTCTCAGGCATGCCTAAAGAGGCCAGGGAAAAGGTTGCAAATCGCCTTGGCATCACTGGCAAAATGGCAGAGATGATGATAGGGGCTCCAGAACTTGCCAAGAGGATAATCCATGAAATAGAGGAGACAGTACCTTTAAAAAACAGCAGGCTCGTAAAAATGCTTGAGGGCCTTGAGATGGAATTTGTCCTTTTCACTATGGCCATGTCCAGCGAAAAAGCCAGGCAGGCCATATCCCGCTTCATCACAGATTTTTCCAAGATTAAACCCCATGTGACAGGAAGGGATCTTAAAAAACTTGGCTTTACGCCAGGGCCCATTTATCGTAAGGTTCTCGATTTTGTCAAAAATGCCTGCCTCGACGGTCTTGTAGCATCTAAAGACGAGGAAGTCGAACTAATTAAAAAGGAATTTGGAGACCATCTTAAATGAGTGACATACCATCAATGATCCAAAAAATTCTCATACTTACCCCTCCCATCCTCTTTGCAGTCACGGTCCATGAGGTGGCCCACGGATGGACTGCATGGAGACTTGGTGACCCGACTGCCAAGGCAATGGGAAGGCTTACACTAAATCCAATCAGGCACCTTGACCCGGTAGGAACCCTTGTTTTTTTCATTA
>JALSQG010000109.1 GCA_026985565.1 Deltaproteobacteria bacterium | reverse complement strand
TTCCAGAGTTCAACGCCTCTGAAAGGACTTTTCAGCTCCTTTCCCAGGTGGCCGGACGGGCCGGAAGGAGTAAAAAACGCGGGCTTGTGCTTATACAGACATACATGCCAGAGCATTACAGCATAGCCTGTGCTTCTAAGCACGACTTTGTATCCTTTTATCAAAGGGAAATAACGCTTCGGCAATCACTTTGCTATCCGCCCTTTTCAAGACTTATAAACATAAGGTTTAGCGGTGTAAAAAAGGCCCATGTGGAAAGGGCCGCAGAAATTTCAAAGAAAATAATATCTAAACAAATAGGGGAAAATGACGTGGTCTCAGTTCTTGGACCTGTCCCCTGTCCAAGAGGGCGCATAAAATCAAGATACAGATACCAGTTGCTCCTAAGGGGTGAACTTTCTTTGCTTAGAAGGACCGTAATGAGCGTTGACAAACGGCTTCCAAACCTGTTACCTGCAGGTGTACGTGTGGAAAAGGATGTGGACCCAATAAATTTCATGTAGAAAAAGGAGCCTGCAGTTTGGATCATCCTTCAGCAGAAGCAACCAATGGCCATAGCAACCAGCAAAAAGGGAAAGAACCTGAAAAGGGCCACTTTACCTGGGAAGACATAAAATTCATCATTGCAATGACGGTATGCACCATAGGTTTTTCACTAAGGGGGGGAGAATTTCCAGGCTCACTTTATGCAACCCTCAGGCAGGTCTTCGTAAGCGTATTCTACGGTTTTGGCACTGTTTTTCTATTCATAGGCCTTACAAAAAAAATGTTCAAATACAATCCCACCAAGGTGCATATAGTAAAATGGGCCTTTGCCCTTGCAGCCATATTTGCAGTCAGCCAGTTCTTTCACGAAGGTTATCTTATGCTGACCGGGCAGCTGCCTGCACCGAAATAACTCTCTTATTATTCGTAATAAAAATCACCAAAACGTGCACGAGCTGGTAAAAGGCAGGCTTCCTATCAGGCCTTGAACTTGTCTGAACATCTTGCCCATTGCCATCTTTCCATAAAGATCCAATAGACGATAAATGTTTCACCAATCCTTTCTTAGCTTGGGAAAAGGCTGCTAAATATCTTATAGCCTCCAAGCCATGTTCCTATCATGCTTCCTATGCCTGGAAGCAAAAAGGCGAGAAAAACCCTCAGTAGTCTGTTTGACCACCAGCCCCTTAATGAGAGTATGTCTTTTGAGGCATTTTGTATCTCTTTTACAAGGGGCGGTTTTACCACTGCCTGGACAAAGGCTGTGACGTAACCTGCCCCTATCACCGGGGTGAGACTCGTTATGGGCGCTGCGGCAAAGGCAGCCGCAACCGTATAAGGATGGCACATTGCGATCACTGCCCCAAGGGCGCAGGCAATCCCGTTTGCAAGCACCCAGTATGTGATGTTGTCACCTGCCACCACTGCACCCTTTTGCCATGCGGATACGGCCACTGCCCCAACTATCATGGCAGGGATTGCCCAGCCTGCCACCTTCCAGGCAGGAGAAAGGGGTGGCACTGTGGAAATCTCTTCCATCTGCCTGCTTCGATCCTCAAGAAGGGCCTTTTTTACGCCTTCAACATGACCTGCCCCAACAACGGCAACGATCTTTTTCCCCTCTGCCGCCTTGATCTTTTCTGACAGATAGGTGTCTCTTTCATCAATTAAAACCCTTTTTAGCTCTGGCATAGCCTGACCGAGCTCCTCCATGAGCTCTGAGATAACATCAGACCTCTTAAGCTCCCTTAGCCGCTCTTCGGTTACGTCCGTATCATCGAAAAGGCTAAGCACAAGGCTTGAAAGAAGCTTTCCCTTTTTCCACAAGGGCGTCAGCCTCCAGGCCCTTAAAAGGGTGGTGCGAACGTCCCTGTCGCACAACTCTATCTTGATACCAAGCTCTTTTGCCACTTTGGTGGCCTCTATGAGCTCGCTTCCAGGAAGGACCCCAAGCTTCTCACCAAGTTTCTTCTGATAGGAAGAAAGTATGAGGTTCGCCATGAGCGTGGTAAGCTGCTTGCTCTTTATGACTCGCTTTATGTCAAGCTGTTCAAATGCGTCCCTTTGGGAGATGGCCTTGTAACGCTTATCATCAAGCTCAACGCAGACACAGTCCGGTCTTTCTTTTTTTATTGTCTCTTTGACAAGCTCTACTGATTCCTTAGATATATGGGCCGTGCCGACAAGTATTATCTCCTTTCCCTGTAGCATGACCCTTGAAAGATCGTTAACGTTTTTGTCTGTGGTACCACCAAAATCCTTCATCTGACCCCTTATTACCTCGTACCCAAAATCGTGCAGGCAATCCTCCTTCTCCTTGGCTTGTTGTCATGATTTATTACAACTATCTGCTGCCACGTGCCAAGAAGAAGGCGTCCGTCTCTAATGGCGATGGAAACAGACGGCCCCAGAAGGGCTGCCTGCACATGACTGTGTCCGTTTCCATCATGCCAGGCAAGCTCATGTTTATACTCAAGCTCTGGCGGAGCAAGCCGCCTTATGGCATCCTTCAGATCCTCAACCACTCCTGGCTCATATTCGATGGTGGTAAGGGAGCCTGTAGATCCTATTACGTTAAGCTGGATGAGCCCTTCTATTATGCCACAGCCCCTTACAAGCTTTTCGACCTTGGGGGTGATGTCCTTTATATCTGGTCCTATGCCAAGCTCAGAGGTGATTTCAAAGGTCGAAATTGATATTCCCATTACACCCATTCCATTTCCTCAACGCAAGCGCTTTTTATCATGTAAAGATCAAAAATCTTCACTTCATGTAAAGTAGGTTATGAAAATAATTACATTTACTGCTTCTTTAAAGGGGAAAAATTTTTATTTGTTCGCTGCCCTCTTTACCCTGTCATACCACTTGAAGTAGTCAATTACTCCCTTTCTGCCAGAGGCAACAAGCTCCTTCTTTTTCTCATCTGTTATATCAAATTCCGTGGTTCCAACTCCAAGGGTGTCTATGTAGATGGTACGCTGCCAGTCGTCACTGTGAAGATGGGAGTTCTCCTGGGCATCTTTCATGGTGACAATAAGATTAAAGAGGTAATCGAAAAAGTCTTTTATCTCGTTATGCTTTGGCTCTGCATGATCTCTGAACATGGAGATCTCCTCCCTTTGATCAAGACGAAACCCAAGGGTCTGTTTGTTATAGACATAACGAGATATCGGCCGCTCTATCTTTGCAATCTTTTTGTTTATTCGTTCGTAATACCCTGTTTTTCTGGCAAGAGTCCCGGATACATACTTTTCCCTGTCAAATAGCTTTATGGGATAGTTTCTTAGCACCCCTCCATCTACATACACGTCATCCCTGAAATCCCTCATGGCCCTAAATACCAGAGGCAGGGACATGGAGATTCTGGCTGCCTCGGCAACACACATCCTCGGTGTGTGTTCCTTTGAAAAGACCTCGGAAAAATGCGTGGAAAGATTTGTCCCAATAAGATAGATGTCCCGAAAGCCTTTCTTTTCCTTTAGGGCCTCGATGTCTGCAAAGGTGGCCTCGCTGTTTCCTGTCTTTTCCCTGATCAGCTCGCCTATCCAGTTTCTGAAAAAATCCCCCTTGTACCATCCAAACTCTGTAAGGAGCCTTTCGGTATCCCTTATTACGCCAAAGGAATCATCCAGAAAGTTCCGGAAGTTAAGCCCCCAGAGGATGCTTTTTATTTCGTCTATTTTAAAGTTTAGTCCCATTAGCACTGCGTTTATTGCCCCTACAGAGGCGCCTCCCACCCTGGTCACAGAACCAAGGATCTGCCTTTTCTCAAGCTCCTCAAGGGCGCCTACATAGGCAATGCCTTTTACGCCACCGCCTTCAAAAATCAGATTGCAAAAATGGTATTTGCCCATGTCTTGTAACCTCCCATCTTTTCATCATCATGGACTTGAAAGACGCCTTTGTCAAACAGCTGCACATGATGTCATTGACCTTCCCGTTTCTTTCATTTAAACCATGGCTAAAAAAAGGGGCCTTTCATGAAATATCCGTCCTTTCTGATATGTGTCGTTCTCCTTGGTTTTTGGGTAACCACCCTTAACAGTGCAATAGCCGGTTCATGCAAGGGCTGCCACAAAGACATAGAGCCAATTTCCGATGTGGATGAGATGAAGGCGCTTGAATGCAGCTTCTGCCACAGGGGACATCCTGAAAAGGACAAAAAGGAGGAGGCCCATTACTCCATGTGGGCAAACCCGTCAGACTACAATGTTGCACAAAATACCTGTGGACAGTGCCACGAAGACATACTTTTTCGTTCAAAAAAATCCCTCCATGCCACAAGTGCTGGAATAATAAGTGCCACTCGCTATCTCTTTTGCGCCCAAGAGACAAAAAATGCCATCTATGCAGTAAAGGATGTGGCTGACAGGGATGGACAGGTACCTGAAAGACAGGGTGCCCTTTTGGCCCTAAGGGAGCTACCCTTTTACAATCCGGAAAGGCCTGAGTCTCATCTAAACAGCCCTGCCGATGATTACCTTAGAGAGCAGTGCCTTAGATGCCATCTTTACAGCTACGGGGCCGAACGCTTTGGAGATTACAGGTCTTCAGGATGTGCTGCCTGCCACATGATTTATGACGACGACGGAACCTATAAGGGCCATGATCAGGCCATCAGAGGCGTTTCAAAAGGCCCCTTGCCATCACCGAGGCCAAGGATCCACAAACTTACCACAAAGATCCCACCCCTTCAGTGCATCCATTGCCACAACAGGGGTGGAAGAACCGGCGTAAGCTTTATCGGCACCATGGAATCCGACGGCTATGGATCTCCCTGGTCCAAGGAGCCGGGCAAGAAGGCAGCAAAGAAGATACATGGAAAGTATTACAACCACTTGGAGCCTGATATCCATTACAAGAAAGGGCTTTCATGTGTGGATTGTCACACGGAAAAGGACGTCCATGGCGACGGTAACATCTACTCCAAAAAGGAGCAGGCTGTGGAGATAGAATGTCAGGACTGTCATGGCTCTGTCTCACGCAAAAGCATGCTAAAGACGCAGAAAGGGACAGCAATTAAGAGCTTGAAGATGATAAACGGGAAGGTATTTCTCGATTCTGTTTCAGGAAGGCGTTATGAAGTGCCGCAGGTTGTGGACGTGGTTCTTCGCTCCAAGAAGGCACGAATTGCCATGTCCATAAGGGCTCACATGGAAAAGATGGAATGTTACAGCTGCCATAGCCGGTGGGCTCCCCAGTGCTACGGTTGCCATGCCCAGCAGGATACCTCAACGAAATCCTTTGATTGGGTGAAGGGCAAAGGTGCACAAGACCCATCCCTGGCTGGCAAAAGGGCCTACCGCGCAAAAACCGCCTACAAGTGGCGAGAGACCAGATCCTATCTTCGCTGGGAAAATCCGAGCCTTGGAATAAATAGCGAGGGCAAGGTTAGCCCCTTTATCCCTGGCTGCCAGGTCATCTTCACCCAGATAGGCCCTGATGGAAGATGCAGGGTGCACAACAAGGTCTATGTCACAAGGGATGGCATAGATGCCATTGCCACAAATCCGATCCAGCCTCACACTGTCAGCAGGCAGGCAAGAAGTTGTGAAAGCTGCCATGCCAGCAAAAAGGCCCTTGGCCTTGGAGAGGGTATTTACATAACCAGGGCAAACGGGATCGGCCTTGATTTTGGGCTCGATAGGATAGTTGACGAAAAGGGCAGGCAGCTTCAGGCAACAAGCCATGTTGGCGCCCGGCCATTTAATGAGAAAGAACAAAAAAGGATAACGAGGGTTGGGACCTGCGCAGCATGTCACGGCTGGGGTGATAGTGCCATGTTTGAAAGGATGCCTTCCCTGAACGGGACCATAGATAACGAGGCACACAAATCCATCTTGCACAACCTGATTTACAAACACTGAGCGTCATGCGTCATGGTGCATTCTCTTTTATAAAATTGCTTGATAATGGCAGATTTTTCGTTTATGCTTGGATCACCTTAAGAAAAGGCTGCCGACATACACGGCAGTCTTTTTTCACTTTATATCACGGTCAAAAAACAGAGGACTTAGGATGGAAAGGATCCCTTTCACGCCAGAAGGCTATAAAAAACTAAAGGAAGAACTTGAACACCTTGAAAGGGTGGAAAGATACGAAGTTATAAAGGCCATCGAAGAGGCAAGGGCCCATGGTGATCTTTCTGAAAATGCCGAATACCATGCAGCCAAGGAACGGCAGGGTCAGCTTGAGGCAAGAATACAATATCTGAACAGCAAGCTTGCTG
>JALSQG010000108.1 GCA_026985565.1 Deltaproteobacteria bacterium | reverse complement strand
GTTATAAAGGCCATCGAAGAGGCAAGGGCCCATGGTGATCTTTCTGAAAATGCCGAATACCATGCAGCCAAGGAACGGCAGGGTCAGCTTGAGGCAAGAATACAATATCTGAACAGCAAGCTTGCTGCAGCAGATGTTATAGATTGCTCAAACCAGTCGTGTGAAAAGGTTGTCTTTGGAGTAAAGGTTCGCCTTGAAAACCTGGATACAGGTGAAGAGGTGGTTTATCAGCTTGTTGGCCCTGATGAATCAGACATAAAGCTTGGGAAGATCTCCATCAAGTCTCCTCTTGGCATGGCGCTACTTGGAAAGGAAGAAGGAGACGAGGTGGAGTTTCGTTCTCCATCTGGTGTCAAAACCTATGAGGTGCTTGAGATATTCACTGACTAAGTAGGGTTTCCCTTTGCCCTAACCATCCACTTTTGTATCAGTCCTTATAGCAACCCCTGCCTCTTCAAGCATGGCTTCTGCCGTGCCTTCATGACGGCTTCCTGCTATAACCTCATCCGGCCTAAGGCTCAGAAGCCATTTGCCCACTAGAAAACCCTTTCTGCGCTCAACCATACTGTAAGGGTTCTCGAGGTATCTTCTTTCCAAGACCTTACCACTTTTTGCATCGATCACCTCGACCCTGAACCACGGTGCACCAGCAAGATGGGCAGAAACAGGGCCCCCTGGACTTTCAACTGCAACTACCCTAACAACCCTCTCCGAAGGCTCAAAGTGGGGCCTAACCCTTGCAATGATAACCTGAGGGTATTTTGCCGTTATCTCCTCCTCCAACTTGTCTGCCACGTGGTCAGCCACCTGATGGGATGTGGTCTTCATGGCAACATCCATATCTATTATTATTCGCCCGCCAGCACCCCTGCTAAGGACCTTCTTGACCCTTGTTACAAGGGGATGAGATTCGACAAAGCCTATGATCTTCCTTTCGGTCTCCCTGTCTATTGCTGCATCGAGAAGTTCCTTAAGGGCAGACCAAAACAGCAGGCCACCTGCCCTGAACACGAAAAGGGATACTGCCACTGCGGCAATACGATCCAGATGATAACCGAAATAGTGCGCAGCAAGCCCTGCTATGACCACCAGGGTTGACAGGCTGTCTGTAAGGTAGTCACGTCCGTCGGCCACAAGTGCAGGCCTGCCGAGGCTTTTGCCTGCCCGCAGCTGACAGATGCCAAAGGCCAAACTGACGATGAGTGAAAAAATGGCAATTGGTAGGGCCGATGCCACGTCGGGGCAGGTAACTGGCCCGAAAATGGCACTCTTTGCAATCTTGTAACCGGCAATCAATATGGCCACTGAACTTATGAGTGTGGCCAGGGTTTCAGCCTTGTAAAGGCCGTATGGGAAGGCAGGATGTTTCTTGTTGGCAGCCCAGATGCCCAAAAACGTGGCCATTGAAGCAACAACGTCAGTTGCGGAATGAACCGCATCGCTCAAAAGGGCCTTACTGTGGGAAATCAGGCCTGCATACGCCTTTACAGAGGCAAGGCCAAGGTTGATCAATATGGACAAGATGGCCCTGTTTCTTGCGGAAACGAGTCGGGTCCTTTCGTCGCAGGCTTTTTCCTTAAAATCACTCATTTTCATGCAGAGGCCCTTGGTCAAAAGACAGGCATTTTGAAATATTTTCATTTTATTCCTTTTTGGTGATTTATCCACCTTATTCCAAATTTGGGCATTGCCAAAACGGACAAAGGTCTTAATATGATTTCTCCCAGGAACGTTGCATTTTCAGGGCGTTACGATTTCTAAAGGATAGGTACGGTGACAGATGAAAGTGTTAAAGGCCACCAGAATAGAACGTTGCATAGGCTGCCACATCTGTTCAATGACTTGCGCCAGGCTTGTTCACGGTCTGCTGTCATGGCAGGATGCGGGAATAAGGATAAAAAGCGCAGGCGGCATATCGACTGGTTTTGAGGCGGTAAATTGTCTGGCATGCAAGGAGCCTGTTTGCGAGAAGGTGTGTCCCACCGAGGCCATAACGCGCCGGAAAACAGGGGGGATAAGAATAAACAGGCAGCTTTGTATCGGATGCACAAGGTGTGCAGATGCCTGCCCGGTAAATGCCATCACTCTCACAGGGTCTGGCTTCCCCATCGTTTGCATACACTGTGGCCTTTGCACCAGATTTTGCCCTCATGGATGCCTGGAAATGGTGGATATGGCTGAAACAGACAACAGACAGCCTGGAGAAGGGTTCCATGGATAGAGAAGGCTTTCGAATAATGGAGGTGAATCTTACGAGTGGCAAGGCCACTATCGTAAGGGTCAAGGGTAGAGACAAGGCCATTGGAGGAAGCGGACTTTGTGCCATGCTCTTTGAACAAAGAGGTTTTACCAACAGGCCTTGGGACCATGCTGATCAGCCCCTTATCTTTGCCATAGGGCCACTTACTGGCTACTTTCCCCTCATGAGCAAGACCGTATGCGCATTCAAATCCCCATACCACGATCAGTACACAGAAAGCCATGCAGGTGGGCGTTCGGCCATAAGTCTAAGGTTTTCAGGCCTTGACGCCATAGTGATAAAAGGGCGTGCTAAAAGGCCGTCGCTTTTGGTGGTGGGATCGAGAACCGTTGAGATAATAGACGCACATTTTCTTTGGGGCATGGATGTCATACGTTCCGGCAGGATCATACGCCACATGGTGGATCGCTCACACGGCCACCGCTCCATACTAAGAATTGGCCCTGCTGGTGAAAACCTATCTGCAATGGCTTGCATAAACGCAGACACATATCGACACTTTGGAAGACTTGGCGCTGGAGCTGTAATGGGCTCTAAAAACCTGAAGGCCATTGCGATACTTGGGGATTCATCCCTGCCGCTACCCAAAGACCAGAAACCGTACAGGGCTGTATGGAAAAAGGTCTTCCAGGATGTGCAAAAATCCGGAATGATGCACAAGTATCACAACCTTGGCACACCGGCAAACCTCATGCGCCTAAACGAATTGAAGTCCCTTCCCTGGAGAAATCTCCAGGCCACCTTTGATGAAGAGGCGGAAAGGATCTCTGGCGAGGCCTTTGCAAATGATCATCTTCTAAGGAACTTGGCATGCTCAGGATGCCCTGTTGGTTGCATCCATGTGGGGTTTATCCGGGAAAAATTCATGGAGGATCATCGCTACTATTACCTGCAGATGGCCTACGATTACGAACCGATATTTGCAGTGGGAAGCATGCTTGGCATGAAGGAGCCGGTTTCGGTGCTGAAACTCATTGAAAAAACAGACAGGATGGGCCTTGATGTCATCTCGGCAGGGGTTGCCCTTGCATGGGCAACCGAGGCCCTGGAAAGGGCTGTCATAAGTACTAAAGAGACTATTTGCAAGCTTAGTTTTGGTGATGTCCACTGCTATCTTGAGGCGGTTGAACACCTTGCAAAGGGAAAAAACAACTTTTACAGGCTTCTTGGTCAGGGGACAATGACAGCAGCAGAGGAGTACGGGGGCCAGGACTTTGCCTGCGTCTTGGGTCAAGAGATGGCAGGTTATGCAACTGGCGAGCTATTTTTTACTGCCCAGTCCCTTGGTTTCCGCCACTCGCACCTTGATACCGCTGCTTACTCATATGAGCAAAAACATGGAGAAAAAGACCTGGAAAAGGCCATTGATTTTTTGTTGAGTGACGAACTTCCCCGCTGTTTGTTAAATTCCATGGTGGCGTGTCTTTTTTCAAGAAAGGTGTACACAAAGGAAAGGCTAAAGGAATGCCTAAGCTCTTTGGGATATGAAGAGTTAGCGGAAAATCTTGACGATTTGGCAAGACATATCAGGGCATCAAGATGGCGTCTTCGTTTCCAGACTGGCTTTGACCCTGAAAATGTGTCCATTCCCCGCAGGTTTTTCAAGGTCCGCTCATGGAAGGGGCCAGTTGATCCTGACTATCTAAATCGGCTCAAAAAGGCCTATGGCGAAGAGCTCAAAAAGATCGCCCTTTCTAAGAGTGATTAACAAAGGAGGTTTGCAACGAAATGGACATAGAAAGATTCAGACAGCAATTAAAGGATAAGGCCGGGGCAAAGGCGGGCATGATCCTCATTCATAATGGCCTTGTAAGAGAGTATTCAAGAGACGGTGCCCCTTGTTCAAGCCTTGACCTGGAAGTGGATTTTAAAAGGCTTTCGGAGATCATGGATGAGGCAAGGAGCCTTCCAGGGGTGCTTGCTGCCGATGTGGAGATT
>JALSQG010000107.1 GCA_026985565.1 Deltaproteobacteria bacterium | reverse complement strand
AAGGTTGATAAAAGGCAGCTTACAATGTCAAAGGCCGTTTCAGCCATTTCCAGTTTCGTCTCAAGGGGGATAATACAGGGGCCTGTTGCAGAGAAGATGCATGGCAAATGTTGGTGGGCGTTTGTTGGACCAACAGGTGTCGGAAAAACGACAACCCTTGCCAAGATTGCTGCACGTTTGAGGTTCCTTTGCAAGAAAAAGGGTGTCTTCATATGCGCTGATGGTTACAGGATGGGGGCCGTGGAACAGCTTAAAAGGTTTGCACACCTTATGGACATTCCCTTGGAGGTTGCAAGGACCAATAAGGATCTGGTGAGGCTTTTTGGTGCTCACAAGGACAAGGATTTTATTTTTGTGGATACAACTGGGCGAAATCCTTTCACTTCTTCTCACAAAACAGAACTTGAACGGCTGTTCGATGCAGTTCCAGGACTTATGGCACAGGTCATGCTTAGTGCAACTATTAAGAGAGAGGACCTTATGGGAAGCATAAGCTTCTACAGGCAATTTCCAGTGGCCGGTTGGAGCCTTACAAAGGTGGATGAAACGACATGTGCTGCCTCCTCCATATTGCCAGTGATAGAGGCAGAGTTACCACTGTCTTATGTAACCAACGGTCAAAGGGTCCCTGAAGATATTGAATACGCAACAAGTGGCAAGCTTGCATCTATGGCCACCAAGCCCTTGAAGGGCCTTGGCATGCTCCTTGGGATGCCTGCAAACCATGGTGGCAATGACAGAGAATCGGTAGTGGAGAATCTATGAATCAGGCTGAAACTCTAAAGCAATGGAAGGCATACAGTGCCCTGGAAGATCAGTCTGTTGGCAACGGTGGGCATGACAAGGATGTATTTTCCGCTCAACCAAGGGTCCTATGTTTCAGCAGCGGAAAGGGTGGTGTTGGAAAGACGAGCATAGTTACCAACCTTGCAATAGCCCTGGCCCGGATGGGGAAAAAGGTCTTGGTATTGGATGCGGATCTGGGGCTAGCCAATGTGGATGTAATGCTTGGAATCAGTCCGAAGTATTCAATTCAGCACGTTTTTTCAGGCGAGAGGACCCTTGCAGACGTGATAATCAGGGGGCCATCAGGAATAAGACTTTTGCCGGCAAGTTCAGGCATTCAGGAACTTTGCCATCTGAGTGAGAGTGAAAAACTCTTTTTACTAAACGAGTTTGACAGCCTGGAGGACCCTTTGGATGTGATGCTCATAGACAATGCTGCTGGAATTTCTGACACCGTCATGTATTTTAACATGGCAGCTCAGAAAAGAGTAATAATTTTGACACCAGAGCCCACATCCATCACAGATGCCTATGCGCTAATTAAGGTCTTGTCCAAAAGGTACATGGTGAAGGAGTTCCACATAGTGGTCAACTGGGCCAACAGCAAGGACGAGGCCACAAGGATATTCAGGCAGCTGACTACAGTAGCCGACAGATTCCTTGGATTTTTGTCCTTTCATTATCTTGGCTACATCCCAAAGGATACGTCCATCCCAAAGTCTGTTAGACAGCAGAAGGCTGCCCTTGAACTCTTTCCAGACAGCAGGGCTTCAAATGGATTTAGGAGGCTTGCAGATAACATTCTTAGTCAGGACATTGGCAAAAGTGACGGTAACATAAAATTTTTTTGGAAAAATCTGTTGAGGCTATAGGTATGGCACGAACTAGCGCAGCTCCAAAACTAAAGGATTATACAGAGGAGTTTTTTGGGCAGGGAAATCCCTTGACCCCTGAAAAGAGGGAGCAGCTCATTATCAAGTATTCCCCTCTAGTGAACTATGTGGCCAACAGGCTTGCAGGCAGGCTTCCTCCCCATATCCTGCCAGAGGATTTGATCGGGCCTGGGGTGATAGGGCTTATAGATGCAATTGAGAAATTTGATCCTTCAAAGAAGATCAAGTTCAAGACCTATGCGGAGTTTCGCATAAGGGGTGCCATGCTTGATGAGCTCAGGCATCTTGACTGGGTACCGCGTTCTGTAAGAAAAAAGGCCACCGAGCTTGAACAGGTCATAGAAAGGCTGGAAAAAAGGCTCGAAAGGGTGCCTGAGGATGAAGAGATAGCAGAGGAAATGGGACTTAGTATTGAGGAATATTATAAGCTCATAGACAAGACCAGGGGAATAACATTTCTTGACATAGACGCCATCAGAAGGAGGATGCCAGATGCAACGGATGAGGATCTTTTTGATCTGATTGCAGACGATGGCCAGAGCGACCCCTTCGAGAAGCTCAATATGCTTGAAGTAAAGGAGATCGTCGTAGACTGCATAAAGGCCCTACCAGAAAAAGAGAAACTCGTTGTGTCTTTGTATTACTTTGAAGACCTTACCATGAAAGAGATCGGAGAGATCATGGGATATACGGAAAGCCGCATCTCCCAAATGCACACCAAGGCGGTTATGACCATACGTGCAAAGCTGTCAGAGTTGTTTGGTAAGGAGGAACTTTCTCAACTCAGGGAGATATTTTGATCCATAATCGTTTATGAATATGCACAAAAGATTCGATGAGTTATTAAACAGAAAATGTCAGTCAGGAGGGCGCTGTAAATGGCTATAGATTACAATATGAAAATA
>JALSQG010000106.1 GCA_026985565.1 Deltaproteobacteria bacterium | reverse complement strand
CATGGTCACAGTTGCGCCCATTAATGATGCAAGAGATGTAAAGGCATAGAGGGGTTATCATTATGCCAATCTATGAATATGAGTGCAAAAATTGCAAAAAGATAAGTGAGATACTTGTGTTTTCATCTGTTGAGCCAAAGTGTCCAAAATGTGGTTCCAAAGAGCTTAAGAAACTAATGTCTGCTACCTCGTCCATGACCGGTCAGCCAAGGATGTCAATGCCAGGGCCAAAAGATAGAGGCTGCTGCGGTTCAAGACCAGGCCAGGCACCAGGATGCAGTGGCCCAGGTTCATGCTGTGGTAAGGTTTGAGCAGACAAACCTTGATGAAATCGGGCTTAAAGACCGGCTTCAAGCCCTTTATCTCTGTTACAACAAAAGAAAATATGTAGAGCCTGATCCCCTTCAATTTCTCTATAGATTCAAAGACAAAAAAGAACGGGAGGTGGCCGGGCTAATTTGTGCGTCCTTGGCCTTTGGACGGGTCTATCAAATAATCAAGGCCATCAGCATCTGCCTTGAAAAAATGGACATGCAACCAAGGGCCTTTCTCCTTGCCCATGAACCTTCTGACATTGAGGCCATCTTTTCCGACTTTAGTTACAGGTTTGTAAAGGCAAGGGAAATGGCCTGCTTTCTAACAGGTATCAAAATCATTATCGAAAGATATGGCAGCCTTGAAGAGGCATTTTCCTTGGATAGACCAAAGAGCAGAGGCCTTCCTGTGGAAGTGGCAGACAGGCTTTGTGCATTTGTTGGAAAAATCATGGAGGCATCGGGGATTGAACGCTCGTACCTGCTTCCGGATCCAATGAAAAAAAGTGCATGTAAAAGGCTTTTTCTCTTTCTAAGATGGATGGTGAGAAATGACGAGGTGGATCCAGGAGGCTGGAGATGTCTTGAGCCAAGGGACCTTCTTGTTCCCCTTGACACCCATATGTTCAATATTTCAAAAACCCTTGGCCTAACATCGAGGAAACAGCCAGGCCTTGCTACTGCCATTGAGATCACAAGGGGCTTTTCCAAGATTTGTCCCGAAGACCCTGTAAGATATGACTTTGTTCTTACGAGATTTGGAATACGTGAAGAGCTTTCTCTAAGGGAGCTTCCCTCCATTCTTAAATTGGACAAGGGTCAAATTCCGCGCAGGGCCTCTTAAAAACTCATATCTGTTATTTACCTGTCATATTCAGCACCTTGTGCAATTAGATGGGAACAAAACGGTGCCTCAAATCAATAGACACAACCCAAAGGGCTTGTTTTAAGGCACTCGAAACAAATGCGCTTACTTTGTGCCATTAAGATCTTCAAGTTTTTTGAGCTTGCCTTAAAGGATTAAGGTATTATTTTTGTCTGAATCATTTGGGGGATAGCAGATGAAACTATTTGTAACTGTCATTGGTCTTATAATGGTCTTTGAGGGACTTCCCTATTTTGCATTTCCAGAAAAGATGAAGCTTTTTTTGACCCAGCTTTTGGAGATGCCTTCAGAGTCCCTTAGAAAACTGGGCTTTTTTCTCATGATCATTGGTCTTTTTCTTTGCTACATTGCCCAGAGAACAAGCATCTTTCAATGAATGAAGATTTCCTCCTGTCTTCTTATCACTACGAACTGCCAAAGGAACTCATTGCCCAATCTCCTTGTGATAACAGGGCGAAAGCGCGTCTTCTTGTGCTCAATAGAAAACGCAAGGGGCTCGAGCATCTAAGATTCAAAGACATAGGTCGATTCTTACGAAAAGATGATTGCCTTGTGGTAAACAGGACAAAGGTTTTTCCGGCAAGGCTCATAAGCAGAAAACCAACCGGTGGCAAGGTAGAGTTCCTTCTACTTGAACTTCCTCAAGAGATTGGAAAAGGAATATCCAAGGTAACTGCCCTTTCAAGAAGCTCAAAGCCGCTAAGGCCGGGCCAGGTCATTTCTTTTCCACAAGAGATCAAGATCGAGGTTAAGGATCGGGGCGAAAACGGAATCGTCAACATCCTCATTCACTACAAAAATGACCTTGTATCTTCCCTTGAAAAAATCGGCATCATGCCTCTTCCTCCCTACATCAAAAGGCAAAGACCCCTTGAGCTTGACAGGAAGCGATATCAAACCATATATGCCAAAGAGCTTGGTTCTGTTGCAGCGCCAACTGCAGGCCTTCATTTTACCCAGGAACTCCTTGATTCCCTAAAGGCCAAAGGAGTCAGGATTGCTCCAATAACCCTGCATGTAGGCTATGGCACCTTTTCCCCGATACGCACAGAAGACATAAGAAAGCACAAGATCCACAGGGAATGGGTGAGCATTCCAGGGGAAAGCGCCCAAATCATCAATGAAACCCGGAAGGTAGGGGGAAGAATAGTCGCTGTTGGCACCACATCAGTCAGGACCATAGAATTTGTAATGTCAAAAATGGGGAAAATGGAGGAATTTACTGGGGAATGCGACCTTTACATTTACCCAGGGTTTAGATTTCAGATAACAGATGCCATGATAACAAACTTCCACCTTCCTGGATCATCCCTGCTTGTACTGGTGAGTGCCTTTTGCGGAAGGAAGAAGATTTTGAGGACTTATGAAGAGGCAGTTAGAAAAAGGTACAGATTTTTCAGCTACGGAGACGCCATGCTGATTTTATAAAAATGGTCTTCTTAGACAAGACCAACCTTTAATTTCGAAACCAACAGATCTATTTTTTTCTTGTCTTCAGATGTTAGGTCCTGAAACCTTATGCCCATGCCTTTTTTCTGACTTGGAGACTTGGGATACTTCCTGCTCCACATTACCTCGGCCCTTGTCTTGACCCTAAGGGAACTGTCAGGAAGCATAAACTCCACAGTGAGAATTGTGCCTGGCGGAAGAGGATTTCTTGTGGCAATGAACATTCCCCCTACACTCAAATTTTCGGCAAAATCGGTAAAAAATCTATTTATGTCCCTGTAATCAACCTTTAGAATTACTGGATGCCGTGGCTGTCTCCTTTTGTCTTTCATGCTTCTACTCCATCCCTGAAAAATCGTGCAAATTCCTTTGGTGTTTGCCTAATTATTCGACGCTTTGGCCTTGAAACTTTAAATGGCAAGGGGTATAAATCTGAGTCTTGTCAGAAAAAGAAAAAACGAGAGGGCAAAAAAATGGCCAAGGTATGCGAGATATGTAAGAAAGGTCCCAGGACTGGTTGCAATGTAAGCCACGCTAACAACCATACGAAAAGACGCTGGCTTCCAAACCTGCAAAGCGTAAGAGTAAACGTAAATGGAAGGACCAGACGCATGAAGGTGTGCACAAGGTGCATCCGCTCTGGTCGTATTGAAAAACCCCCAGTAAGAACCTCAGCAGAATAGCGAACGCCAAGACATCCAAACAAAAGAGGGTTAGGCAGACGCCTGTCTGTCTACCCTCATCACTCCATTCACCTGCTTTATTCCAGAAATCACCTTCTTCAGATGACTGCTGTCTCTAACTTCTGCAACGAATGTAAAGTGGGCACTGTGATCGGGGCTGGTGTATACCTTTGCCTCCAGGATGTTGGCCTCTGCAGCGCTTATGGCATTGCTTACTGCTGCAAGCATCCCCTTTTCGTCTGCGGTTACGACATTTAACATAACCGGGTAGTTTACCCCGTCGTCTGTAGTCCAGGAAACCTCTATCTTTCTGTCTGGCTCAAGGGATATGACATTTGGACAGTCTTCCCTGTGAATTGTCACCCCGCGCCCTCTTGTTATGTAGCCTATGACTTCGTCTCCAGGAACAGGGGTGCAGCATTTTGCCAGGTGGATCATTATATCGTCATGCCCTTGAATCTGTATGCCCTCTCCCTGGGGCTTTGGCCCCTTTGATGTTGGCGCCTGGATCTC
>JALSQG010000105.1 GCA_026985565.1 Deltaproteobacteria bacterium | reverse complement strand
AGAATCTTTCCTTCCTTGTAGAGCCAGTGGGCTGCAATACCTTCTGTTGCCACCTTGTCCATCTCTTCGGTACGTATCTGTATCTCCATGCGCTCGCCGTATGGCCCAATGACAGTCGTATGAAGAGACTGATACATGTTCGCCTTGGGAAGGGAAATGTAATCTTTGAATCGACCAGGAACGGGCTTCCATAAGGAATGGACTATCCCGAGGGCCTCGTAACACTCGGTAACGGTCTTAAGGATTATCCGAAATGCAATAAGATCGTATATCTCATCAAGACCCACGTTCCTTCTGCGCATCTTTCTAAAAATGCTGTAAAGATGCTTTGGACGACCAAGGACACGACAGGAAAGGCCATATTCCGCCATCTTCTTAGAAATTAATTCCTTTACTTCTTCCACATAGGCCTTTCTGGCACCAAGCCTGGTCTCCACTTCATGCTTCAGTTCCTGATATTCCTCAGGATATAGAAATGAAAACGATAGATCCTCAAGTTCCCTCTTTATCCAGTCTATTCCCAGTCTGCTTGCAAGTGGCGCATATATGTCAAGGGTTTCCCTCGCTATCTTTACCCGCTTTCTCTCCTTCTGATATTGAAGAGTACGCATGTTGTGGAGCCTGTCTGCAAGTTTTACCAGCAGGACCCTGATGTCCTTTGACATGGCAAGGATCATCTTTCTTATATTTTCGGCCTGCTTCTCTATCTTGCTCTGGAATTTGATCTGGCTGATCTTGGTGACACCATCTACGATCCTTGCCACATCTTCTCCAAACATCTCCTTGATTTCATCTGTTGTGGCAAGGGTATCCTCCACAGTATCATGTAAAAGACCTGCTGTGATGCTTGAAAGATCCAGTTTCTGCTGGGCAAGGATAAAGGCAACTGCCAAGGGATGAGAGAGGTAGGGCTCCCCTGAAAGACGCACCTGGCCTGCATGTACCTTTGCAGAGTACACATAGGCCTTCTCCACCAAGGACGTGTCCGCATCTGGCATGTAGGTGTGAATCTGATCCAGGATGTCGTTGATTCTTATCATTTGAGAAGTGGTTCTACCTTTGAACAAACCTCATCTATGGCAACTAATTTTGTTTCCATTGTTCGTCTGTCTGTGACCTCGACAAGACCTTCATCCACGGCCTTTTTCCCAACTGTCACCCTCACAGGGATGCCTATCAGTTCGGAATCCTTGAACTTTACCCCTGGCCTTTCGTTCCTGTCATCCAGAAGCACATCAAGGCCTTTAGTGAGCAGCCTGCCGTAAAGATCTTCACCAACAGACAACATCTTTTCATTTTTGACATTAATCACACTTATGATCACTTGAAAGGGCGAAATAGGAGCCGGGAAGATTATTCCCCTGTCATCATGGTTCTGCTCTATTGCTGCGGCAACCGTACGACCTATGCCAATGCCATAGCAACCCATGATAACAGGCTGTTCCCTGCCCTTGTCATCTAAGAATGTTGCACCCATGGCCTCGCTATATTTGGTGCCAAGTTTAAAGATATGGCCGACCTCTATCCCCCTCTTTATCTCAATGACCCCGCCGCATCTCGGGCATGGATCTTCTGATGTTATCACCCGAATATCATGAATCTCTGGTAAATCCAGGTCCCTTTTCCAGTTCAAACCTACGAAATGGGCATCTTTTTCATTTGCCCCTGCCACAAAGTCTTTCATGTGGGCCACTGAGACATCTGCCACAAGCCTGACATCAGAAGGAAGCCCCTTGGGCCCTGCAAAGCCGACAGGGGCACCGGTGATCTTTTCCACTGTTTCTGAAGGTGCCATCTCAAGACGTTCAGCACCAAGGACCTTGGCAAGCTTTATCTCATTTATGTCGTGATCTCCGCGAACAAGGGCTGCAACAGGCCTTTCATCAGCAAGGAAAATCAAGGTCTTTACCAGTTCCGTGGCCTTTTTGTTAAGAAACCGTGTCACATCTTCCACGCTCTTTTTGCCAGGGGTTTCAACCTTTCTCAGCTCCTCCTTCCCTGGCACAAAAGGCTCCGTGTCGCCTTTGGGCTTCACCTGGGCAAGTTCTGTATTTGCTGCATAGGAACAGGAGGTGCAGCAGGCTATGTCGTCTTCGCCAGTGTCTGCCAGAACCATGAACTCGTGGGAGGCATGACCGCCAATGGTGCCTGTATCTGCCTCAACAGGCCTGAAGTCAAGGCCACACCGTTCAAATATGTTGCAATAGGCCTTGTACATGGCGCCATAGATTTCATCCAGGGATTCCTCTGTTGAGGAAAAGCTGTAGGCATCCTTCATGATGAACTCTCTGGCCCTCATTATTCCAAAACGCGGCCTTATCTCGTCCCTGAATTTTGTTTGAATCTGATACAGGTTAAGGGGAAGATCCCTATAGGAGCGCACATGCTTCCTTATTAAATCAGTGATGACCTCTTCATGGGTTGGGCCAAGGCAAAAGTCCCGTCCATGCCTGTCCTTGAATCTAAGAAGCTCCTTTCCATATTTGTCCCACCGTCCGCTCTCCTTCCAGAGTTCTGCCGGCTGCACCATTGGCATCAAAAGCTCGATACCACCTGCACGGTTCATCTCCTGACGGACAATCTCTTCCACCTTTCTGATGGCTCTAAGCCCAAAGGGAAGATACGTATATAGACCTGATGCGAGTTTTCTAATCATGCCCGCCCTTAGCATGAACTTGTGAGAGGCAATCTCAGCCTCTGCCGGAACCTCTTTTAGTGTTGGCAAAAAAAACCGTGAATATCTCATCTTATAGCTACCTGTTTGTCCTTATTTTTTGAAAGATCCTTACAACCGATAAAAAACGAGACATGATCTGTAAATAGCCTGACACCTTCCACTACGCAGACTCAACCAGTGCCTCTACCTCTTTCCAGAAGGCCTCAAGAAGATCCTCCTCCTTCACCTTCTTGATGATCTTTTCTCCCTTGAAAATAATGCCTACACCTTTTCCCCCTGCAAGGCCAAGATCTGCCTCCCTTGCCTCTCCTGGCCCGTTCACAATACATCCCATGACTGCAAGCTTTACAGGCTTTGAGATGCTCCTGGCCCTTTTTTCAACCTCTTCTGCAATGGAAAAAAGATCTATCTCACAACGGCCACATGTTGGGCAGGATATGATCTCCGGCCCACGCTGACGAAGATGAACGGCCTTAAGTATCTCGTAGGCAACGTGAACTTCCTCAACCGGATCCCTGGTGAGGGAGACGCGCATGGTATCTCCAATTCCATCCATAAGTAAACTGCCCAGTGCCACTGAGCTCTTTACTGTTCCAGCTATGAGCCCGCCTGCCTCTGTAACACCAAGGTGAAGGGGAAAGTCCGTCTTTTGGGAAAGGAGTCTGTATGCTTCTATGGTAGCAAGGACATCTGAGGATTTGATGGATACCTTGATCTGGTCAAGGCCCATATCTGTAACGAGCTCGATGTTCCTAAGGGCGCTCTCCACAAGTGCCTCTGGCACAGGATGGCCATACTTTGCCCTGATGTCCTTTTCGAGGGAACCGGAATTTACCCCGATTCTTATGGGTACGGAAAACTCCTTTGCTTTGTCCACAACCTTTTTCAGCCGGTTAAGCCCACCTATGTTTCCAGGATTTATCCTTATGCCCTTTGCCCCAGACTCCATGGCAGCCACGGCCAGACGCCAGTCAAAGTGGATATCGGCAATAAGTGGTATGGAGATTGCTTTAACTATCTCAGAAATGGCCTGTGCGGCCTTCATATCAGGGACTGCAACACGGATGACTTCACATCCTGCCTGCTGAAGCCTGTTTATCTGGTTTACAGTGGCTGCTACATCCCTGGTATCGGTGTTGCACATGGACTGGACAACCACCGGATTGTCTCCGCCTATGGGCACATTTCCAACATAGATGGTCTTGGTGGGTTTCTTTTTGATTTTGTATGATTTTTTTTCTGTTTTCATGGTTGCATGATAATTACAGAGGAAATTTTGGGCAAGTACCTAACCAGTAAGAGACATTGCTATGAAGGGAAGTTTTTACCCAAACACCATAGGCAAAAAATACCAGTGCAGATTGTTGCATTTGTTGTTGACATAATCATTAAGTTATATATACGATAAAATTTAGGAGGCTGGCTCACATGAAGGTAGAAAATCCCTTTGGAAACCTTTTGAACAAGATTGATTCCAAGAATGCAAAGCCTGGGAAAACAGACACCAAAGGTGTAAGTTTTTCAAAAGTCCTTGAAGATGCAAAAGGGACAAAGGCTGAGGCCGCTGGTGCTGTCAGTGCCCCTGGCTGGATCTCTTCCAGTTTGGATCTAAACATGATACAGAAGCAGGCCATTTCCAGGGGAGAAGATACACTTACATTACTCAACCACCTGGCCAGCCTCCTGGATAGGCCCACGGAGACTTCGGCCATTAAAGAAGTTGCAAATGCATTGGACTCAAGTTCAAATAATCTCCAGGCCTTAAAGGAAAAACTTGATGTTACCGATCCCTTGAGAAAGGTAATCGACCAGATTTCCGTTTTGTCTGTGGTTGAGAAGATAAAGATTACGCGAGGAGACTATACCTGATCATGCCTCAGGAAAAGAAGGATGGGAAAAGGGTGGTCCTTGTGGTTGAGGACGATGATGAGGTCAGGAGCATGCTGAGTGACTATCTCACATTCCTTGGATATGAGACGGTCACTGCATCCGACGGCCTTGAGGGATTAAATCGCATAAAGGAACGCCCCTATGACCTTGTCATTACAGATATAGCAATGCCCTATGTAAGCGGCATAGGCATCATATCCATCCTCAAAAAGGAACATCCAGAAATCCCTGTAATTGCCATAACTGGCTATGGATACCATGCAGAGGAGCTGGCCCAGGAAAAAAATGCGGATTTCATTATGGGCAAACCCTTTGATGTTCAAAAACTCAAAAAGGCCATTGAAAAACTCCTAAAATAAAATCAAACATCAACTTCCATGCCAAATCAAATATGGTACGCTTCCTTGAGCCCTGGGATGTGCACATCTGTCCTTGGAAGCACCTTCTGTATGGTTGAAGCAAGAGCCCTTTGAGCCCTTGGTTCCCCGTGCACTATGAAAAGTTTTTTTGGTCTTGCCTTTTTGACATAGTTTAAGAGATTGGTCCTGTCGGCATGGGCAGAAAAACCGTTTATAGTATAAATGCGCGCCCGCACTGCCACGGGTTCACCAAATATCTTCACCTCTTTTGCGCCATCAACGATCTTTCTGCCAAGGGTCCCTTCCGCCTGATAACCTACTATTATGAGCGTGGTGTTTTCCTTCCACAAGGCATGCTTTAAATGATGTTTTATCCTGCCTCCTGTCATCATGCCGCTGCCTGCAAGGACTATCTTTGGCCCCGGGACGTTGTGAATGGCCTTTGATTCTTCAGCCGTCTCAGTGAAGTACAGAGCCGGGAACTGAAAGGGTGATGGTCCTTTTTTGGAATGGCCAAAATTGTCATGGTTACAATAATCACAATGCTTCCTATAAATCCTGGTGAGATTTATGGCTAGTGGGCTATTCAAAAAAACAGGCACCCTTTTTGAAAGCTTGCCCTCTCTTTTCATTCTGCCTATGTGATACAGGATTTCCTGTGCCCTTTCCAAGGCAAAGGTGGGTATCAAGACGGTGCCTCTCTTCTTTACAGTGGTTATTATGGCATCTTCAAGCTCTTCAACAGATGCGTCATACGACTTATGATCCCTGTCTCCGTAGGTGGACTCCATTACGAGTACATCTACGTCCTTTTCTGGAGGTGTTGGATCGCCAACAAGGGGACGGCCACCATCACCTAAGTCCCCGGTATAAAGAAGTTTCCTCTTGTGACCGCGCTTGTCTCTGTATTCCATCACGATCTGGGAAGACCCAAGCACATGGCCAGCATCGTTAAGATGGAAGCTTAGGCGAATGCCTGGGGCCAACTCCACCTTCTTTCCATAAGGTACAGGTGGGCCAAAAAGCCCCAGACTGAAATAGACGTCCTCAATGGAAAAAAGAGGCTCCATCACCTTGATTCCTGCACGGGTAAGGCGCCTTTTTTTCCACACAAACTCTTCCTTTAACACATGGGCCGCATCCATCAGGATGAGCATGGATATGTCCACCGTTGGAGGGGTGCAGTATATGTTACCGTCAAAGCCACCCTTTTGGAGAAGGGGAATTCTGCCGCAATGATCAAGGTGTCCATGGCTAAGTATCATGCCATCTATCTTGGAGGGTTGAAAACCAAAACCCTTGTAATTTAACTTTTCTATGTCCCATGGCCCCTGAAACTGACCTGCATCAAGAATGTAGCGCCTCTTTCCAAATTGCAACATATGACAGGAACCGGTTACCGTCTGGGCCGCACCAAAAAATTGAATCCTTGCCACAATATCCTCCTGCTTTCAAATTAATGCAGGTTTACTTTCCCAAAGTCACTTTTGCAATATCCTGGGCCAATATTTAGTTCTGAAATGACAACCGATTGAAAATCCCTAACTTACATTGTCTCTTGACTAACCGCTTCTGATAGAATAGTTAAAGGATATTAAAAGGTCTCGTTGGGGGAGCCTGGGGAACCGGGCTGAGAGGTCGGCTAGGCTGCCGACGACCCTTAAACCTGATCTGGGTAATGCC
>JALSQG010000104.1 GCA_026985565.1 Deltaproteobacteria bacterium | reverse complement strand
GCCTCCACCCGATCCTTGCCGGAACTTTCAACCACGCTTCTGCTCTCATTGACGTAGAGGACTATCTTGTCTCCCTTGATGCTGTTTGGACCGTCCCAGACCTGGGCATTTTTCAAAAGGACTATCTTCTCCTTCGGCTTGTAGTACACCGCTTCCTTGGCTGTAGCCTTTCTCCTTCCCTGGACTATCTTTAGATGGCCTTGTGCTACTATTTTTTGAAGCATCCTCTTTTTCTTGTTATCGGCCGTCTTTTTAACCTTGTAAAAGACCTCCAGCCTGTCTGCATAGATGATGAGATTTCCCTTTTTGGCCACCACATTCCCCAAAAAAACCACCGAGCCCTTCTGGTCGTAAGCCTCCATCTTGTCACTACTAATCCTGATGGCCTGAGATGGCTTAGACTTTGCCTTGGATGAGTCCTTACATAAACCTGTTCCAGCACCAAAAGCAGCCAATAAAACAAAGAGCCATGCAAATAACATGGCCCTGAACATATTACTCAAGATATCCGTCTTCATTTGATAATCACCTCTTTATGAACTTTGCTCATCCACCTCCTTTATAATTGCCCTTGGGAAATAAAGCAAAAGTTTGTGCTCTCTTAGAAGATAGACCATATCCTTTCCTTCAAGCTCATTGCCACTATCCTCCTCAAGCCTCACGTTGCCAGGGGCCTCAATGGTGTCCTTTTCAGGGTAATAAAATAGCTGATTGGTCAGGAGCCTGTATCCTTTCACACCTGTAACCGTTACATTCCCTGAAACAGCCACTGTGCCTGTGGCTATTCTGTATTGTCCATTCCTGGCAGCAACCCTGACCGGATTTTCCGAATCTGGCCTGAAGGTTATCCTGACCTGTTCAAAATCCACCTCTTTCTTTTTCTCATAAAACCTTGCAAGTCTTGCATTTACCAGCCACTGGGATGCCTTATCTCTTGCATCACGGCGGTATTTTACACCATAGAGGACAAGATCCGCCTTTAGCTTTTTTAGCTCAGGGGAAAAAAAGGAACGATCCTGTTCATCCCCTTTAAAAAAGATGATACCAACAACTATGGTAAAAAGGGCAACCGCGATCCAGAAGTAGGCTTTTTTGTTCACTTTTTATCTATCAAATGGAATCCTTGAGATACAGCCTGACACTCTTTTCAAAGAGGCCTTTTGCCTGGAGAATAAGCTCGCATACCTCACGCACTGCACCCTGGCCTCCACATTTTTTTGTCACAAAATCAACGTGTCGTGACATTAAGGATGCCGCATCAGAAACAGTTGCACTGAGGCCGCATCTTTTAAGTAAGGGCAAATCCACCCAATCATCGCCCATGGCGCACACCTGATGGTAACCAAGGCCAAGTTTAAGAACAAGCTCATCAAGACAGGAAACCTTATCTGAAACCGATTGGAAAACGTGCCTAATCCCAAGCTCTGAACATCTTCTGTCAAGGGCCTTTGATTTTCTTGCACTTATTATCGCAGTTTCTATACCGTGTCTTGCAAGAAGTTTTATGCCAAGCCCGTCCCTGACGTGAAAGCTCTGTATCTGTATGTCTGAGTCTCCGTAAACTATGCGTCCATCTGTAAGGACCCCATCGACATCGAGTACCAGAAGACGAATATCTTTGGCCTTGTGCAATATGTCATTCATAAATTCCCTTTTTGAATCATTCACAAGGCGTTAATGAATATTACCATCATCCATATCACTTTTTGTTAAGAAAAGATTGAAAAGCCCATTTTCAACAAACTCTTTTTCATAAATCTCTTCTAATTTACCAACTTTCTCCATGTGCTCCATGAAATCCATAGCCTTTATTTTATCCAGCCCGTACTTAAGAACAAAATCCCTATTTGCCAACCTTGTTATGAGCTCATGCCAGAATGAGTCATTTTCAAATTCCTCAACAAATTTCATAAACTTAGAGGTATCTTCGTACTGTCTCGTTGGATAGTAGTCACCAAGTACCTCGTCATATTGAATGATATCATCTGCCCCCATTTTTTCCGCATAAGAATAAATCTTTCGGATAAGCTCCATATAAGGTGTGATCTCTTTGTTTTCTTCGTGTTTATGGGCAGTTAGAACCCAGCTTGCAATCTCAAGCAGATCAATGAGCAATCGATATTCCTTCTTGGTAAAATTTATTTTCATCGATCTTGCCCCCTTTTTTAAGCTATTGTCATCTTACCCACTGCAGAAAATATCTGTCTAAGCTCCCCCAAAAGTTTTGATGCGTCCTTTAGAGACAGGCTGTTTGCCCCGTCACACTTTGCCTTTTCAGGATCTGGATATACCTCCATGAATATTCCGTCACAACCGCAGGCAGCAGCTGCCCGAGCAAGGTGGGGTACAAATTCCCTCTGACCGCTTGAGCAGCCCTTTCCTCCCCCTGGCAACTGAACACTGTGGGTTGCATCAAATATGACAGGAAACCCCAAGGATCTCATTATCGGCAGGGATCTCATGTCCACCACCAGATTGTTGTAGCCAAAGGATGCCCCTCTTTCAGTCAGGAGGACGTTGTTATTGCCGATTTCCGTAACCTTTGAAGCTGCATGGGCCATGTCCCACGGGGCAAGAAACTGGCCCTTTTTTATGTTCACGGCCTTTCCTGTCTTAGCTGCCGAAACGAGAAGATCAGTCTGTCTGCATAGAAAGGCAGGAATCTGCAAACAGTCCACCACATCTGCAACAGGCCCTGCCTGTTCTGGAAGATGGATGTCTGTGGTGACCAGACAACCAAGAGCTTCCTTGACCCTTCCAAGTATCTCAACGCCCTTTACAAGACCCGGCCCTCTGTAGGATGAAATGGAAGTCCTGTTGGCCTTATCAAAGGATGCCTTAAACATATAGGTAAAACCATTTTTATGAGCGGCATCCTTCATGAAATGGCCTATTTCCAAGGCCACTGGCAGGTCTTCAAGCACGCATGGCCCGGCTATAAGAAGGGGGGGATTTCCTTCACCAACCTTTTGCTGTGAAATGGATGCCTGTACCGGCCTGTTACTTTTTGTCATACTTTGCCTTCAAGGCCGCTGCAATAAATGAGACAAAAAGTGGGTGGGGCTCAAGGGGACGAGATTTGAACTCTGGATGGAACTGGCAACCAAGAAACCACGGATGCTCCTCTATCTCAACGATCTCCACCAGCTCCCCGTTTGGACTCATGCCGGAAATCTTCAGCCCTGCCTTCTCAAGGGTATCCCGGTAATGGTTGTTGAACTCGTAACGATGTCTGTGCCTTTCAAAAATCTCTTCCTTCTGATAGGCATTGAAGGCGGTAGTATCTGGCACAAGCTTGCACGGATAGGCGCCAAGACGCATGGTTCCACCCATCTGGCTGTTTTCATCCCTCTTCTGGATTGTATCGGTACGATAATCGTACCATTCCTTCATGAGGTAAATTACAGGGTCTGGGGTATTTGGTGCAAATTCCGTACTGTCTGCCATGGAGATGCCTGCCACATGCCTTGCAAACTCGATGACGGCAAGCTGCATGCCAAGGCATATACCAAAGAAGGGGATGTTGTTTTCCCGAGCAAAACTTATGGCCTCAAGCTTTCCAGGTATTCCCCTGCTCCCAAAGCCACCTGGAACCAGGACACCATCCACATCTGACAGCCTTTCTTCAAGGGCCTTCCCCTTTACCTCATCCGAGTTCACAAAGTCTATCTCCACCTTGGAATTATTCGCAACGCCCCCATGAAAAAGGGCCTCGTTCAGGCTCTTGTAAGACTCCCTCAGATTTACATACTTGCCTACCATGGCAATCTTCACCGAATACTGTGGCTGTTCGATCTTGGCCATAAGGTTTTCCCATTCGGTGAGCACCGGCTGCCTGGTCCAGATGTTCAAACACTCAACGATCCTTTCGTCTAATCCTTCCTTGTGGAAACAGAGGGGGACCTCATATATGCATTTCACATCCTTTGCGGTTATGACCCTATCCTCCTTAACATCACAAAAAAGGGCTATCTTGGCCTTGATTTCAGGGGAAAGGTCCATCTCCGTGCGGCAAAGTATTATGTCTGGCTGGATTCCAATGGAACGAAGCTCCTTTACACTGTGCTGGGTAGGTTTTGTCTTAAGCTCTCCTGCAGCCCGGATAAAGGGCACATAGGTAACATGGATGTAAAGGGTGTTGTCACGCCCAAGATCCCCTCTTAGCTGGCGGATTGCCTCGATGAAAGGAAGGCCCTCAATGTCACCGATTGTGCCGCCTATCTCCACTATGGCAATGTCTGCCTCGCCATTTAGCTGAAGAACGGCACGCTTGATCTCATCGGTGATATGGGGTATCACCTGGACTGTGCCGCCAAGGTAGTCACCCGCCCTCTCCTTGTTTATGACGCTGAAATAGATCCGGCCCGAAGTATAGTTATGACGCTGACCGCACTTGACACTGGTGTAACGCTCGTAGTGGCCAAGATCCAGATCTGTTTCTGCTCCGTCATCTGTCACATAAACCTCTCCGTGCTGAAAAGGATTCATGGTGCCTGGATCAACATTGATGTACGGATCAAGTTTCTGGAGGGTAACCGTCAGCCCTCTTGCCTCAAGAAGCGCCCCAATGGAAGCAGCCGCAAGCCCCTTACCGAGAGATGAAAGAACACCGCCTGTGACAAATATGTATTTTGTTTTCATCGCCCTTCCGCCACTTTTTTATAGAAGTTTTAAAGTGAAGATGCCGGGAAATCTCACGCCCGGCATCCTGATATCCGTTACCTAATCATAGAAAAACGTGGGTTCCACAAGACGTATGCCCGCTTTTTCAAGGGCATCAAGGGCAGCCTCGAGCTTGCCCGATGGCACCTTGAAAACAAGCACTGCCTTACTGCCTCCACCTACAAAGGCGTAGGTGTAATCTATGTTGATGTCTGCATCTGAAAGCACCTTTACCACCGAGTAGAAGCTGCCAGGCTCATCTGGCACATCCACGGCAAACACGTCCTGTTCCCTGAGGGTAAAACCTGCTGAAGAAAGCACACTCTTTGCCTTTTCAGGATTGTTTACCACAAGGCGCAAGATGCCAAACTCCGCAGACTCGGCAAGGGCCAGGGCCCTGATGTTTATGGAGGCATCCGACAGGGCCTTGGTCACCTCAAGGAGTCTTCCTTTTCTGTTCTCCAAAAAAATGGATAGCTGCTTTATACCATATTTTTTAATCATTTCTGCATCCCCTCTGCCTCTCTTTTGTCAATGATCCTTTTTGCCTTGCCCATGCTTCTTTCAAGTGTTTTGGGCTCGACCAATTTAATCCTCACATTGATATAAAGATCGTTCAGCATCTCCTGCTGAAGCCTTGCCTTTAGCTGTTCAAGTGCACCGATTCCATCTGCAAAGGTCCTGTCGTCTACCTCGACCCAGACCTCCAGCTTGTCGAGAACACCCTTTTTGTCAAGGACTATGACATAGTTGGGGGTGACTCCCTCGATCTTGGTAAGGACGTGTTCCACCTGGGACGGAAAGACATTGACACCGTTTACTATGAGCATATCATCTGCCCTACCCTTGACCGATTCCATGACTGTAAGGGTCCTGCCACATTTACACGGCTCCCTGTGAAGCACTGTGATGTCCTTTGTCCTGTACCTGATTATTGGAAGGGCCTGCTTGGTGACTGTTGTAAAGACTAGTTCTCCCTCAGTGCCATCAGGCAACACCTCACCGGTTTCCGTATCTATCACTTCTGGAATGAAATGGTCTTCAAAAACGTGGAGATTGCCATAGGGACAACCGGCTGCAACACCAGGCCCTATAATCTCAGAAAGACCGTAAGCCTCAATGTAAATGAGACCCCAAGCGTCTCTGAGGGCCTGTCTCAACCCTTCGCTTGCAGGCTCTGCCCCAAAGAAGCCTGCTCGAATCTTGAAGTCAGTTGCCAGGTCGTAACCTTCCTCCTTTGCAACCTCTGCCATATGCAAGGCAAAGGATGGAGTAGAGCACAAAATAGTTGCACCAAAATCCTTCATGAGAAGAAGCTGCCTTTTTGTAAAGCCTCCGCTTGAAGGAACAACTGCCGCTCCAACGCGTTCTGCACCGTAATGAAATCCAAGCCCACCGGTAAAAAGTCCGTATCCATAGGCATTGTGTACCACGTCCTTTTCACCCACATCCACCATTGACATGGTCCGCGCCATGACCTCTATCCACACATCCATGTCATGACGGGTGTATCCTACGACAGTTGGCTTTCCAGTGGTTCCTGAAGACGAATGAATCCTCACCACCTGATCAAGGGGCACGGTAAAGAGACCAAAAGGGTAATGATCCCTAAGATCCTGCTTTGTGGTAAGGGGCAGCCTTTTCAGATCATCCAGGCTTCTAACATCTTCCGGCTTGACTCCAAGCTCATCAAATTTCTTCTTGTAAAAGGGCACAAGATGGTAGACCCTTTGAACAGTATCCTGCAACCTCCTAAGTTGTAACTTTTCAAGCTCCTCTCTCGGAGCCCCCTCAATTTGATTCCACATGACTCAGCACTCCTCCCAGTTGATTAAAAGACCCTGCAGGGCTTAAAATGTAACGCCCGCTACATTCCCAAAACCATTGAACTGTGTAATTGTCTTACAAAGGCCAAGCTCATTCAAGCCCTTCTACAGAATCTTCATAAAGATTTACCAAAGATTCATATTTTTTCAGCTTTAACACAAGAAAAAATTTGTTCAAGCCCCATGCCTTAGGCCGCTAAGTTGTTCATATGGCAAGTCTTATTATGGCATTTACCGCTGCAACAGCAACCGGTGTCCCTCCCTTTCTACCAAGGGTCGTAATAAAGGGCACAGGGCTATCAAGCAATGCATCCTTCGATTCTTTGGCGTTTACAAAACCTACTGGTACGCCGATTATCAGCCTTGGCCTTATCCTTCCATCACGGACCATGTCAAGAAGCCTTATGAGGGCCGTTGGGGCATTTCCTATCGCCACGATCCCTGGATCAAGCCGTGAAGCAATCTCCATGGCAGCTTCGGCCTGTGTGCCCCCCATCTGCCCGGCAAGCCGGCGACACTCATCTGTTCCCATGGGCGACATCACCATAGTATCCTTTACAGGCAGAAGCCTCTTACTGATACCGGCCACTGCCATCTGGGTATCGGTTATTATAGGGCTTCCTTTCCTGATAGCATCTATGCCTGCATCTACTGCATCCTCATGAAACCTGATGTTTTTTGCAAAATCGAAATCTGCAGTGGCATGTATTATTCTTTTGAGCACGTCAAGCTCATTCGGGGAAAAGCTGGTAGGGCCAAGCTCCCTTTCAATGAGCTCCATGCTCTTTCTTTCTATATCAGCTCCTGTCAAACCACGCATAAAAGGGCTCATTTTTCTATCCCCTCTCTGGCCGTTACACCTTTTTCAAAATAGTGTTTTATCATCTTGCATTCGGTAACAAGGTCGGCAGCATCCATGATTTCCTTGGGTGCATCCCTGCCTGTAAGCACTACTTCAACATTTTCAGGTCTCATTTCCAGAAACTTCTGGACCTCCTCGACATCAAGAAGCCCCATATTAATTGCCACATTAACCTCATCGAGTATAACGACGTCATACCGACCGCTTTTCATAGACTTAAGGGCATAGCCAAGGGCGTCTTTTGCCCTTTTCCTATCTTCTGGCAGGGGCCTTCCCCTAACGAATCTTCCTGAGCCAAACTGGGCCACTTGGACCTTGTCGCCAAAATATCCAAGGCCCTTTATCTCGCTGAAATCGCCCTTTTTCAAAAACTGGACCAGAAGGACCCTGCCTCCAGCTCCAACCATACGCACGCACAGCCCAAGGGATGCTGTTGTCTTACCCTTCCCATCCCCGGTATATACCTGGACATAGCCCCTCATTTGTCCTCCTCCACTGCAAACCCCTTCAACATGTTTGCAGCCTCAGAATTCGTTCCAAGAAGCACGGCAAGCCACCTGGTACGTTCATTAACGCCCATTGCTATCTTGATGGACATGGTTATTGGCACGGAAAGAAACATGCCAACTGGTCCAAGAACCCAACCCCAAAAGGCCATTGACACAAATATCACAAGGGGAGAAAGACCAACACCCTGCCCCATGAGCCTTGGTTCCAAGATATTTCCAATGGCTATGTTTACAACCACATATATGATAAGGGTTATTACGGAATGGGTAAATCCAAGCTTTACCAAGGAAAGGAGCACTGCAGGAACCGCTGCTATTATGGAGCCAATTGTAGGGATAAAATTCAAGGCAAAGGCGCATACCCCCCAAAGTGCCGGAAAATCTACACCCTGTATAAGAAGTCCCAACCAGATAAGTAGGCCTGTAAGGAAACTCGTAAAGGTCTTTATTGCAAAAAAACTGTTAATGCCTTGAACGATGAGTTTCAGTTCCTGGGTCTTTCGAATGCCGAGTCGGTCAAGGACCTCTATCTTGTAGACCATTCCGCCGGCCTCAAGAAGCATAAATACCAAGGTAAGGATGATGACAAAGGTGTTGGTAATAAGCACCCCCATCCCCTTGAGTGTGGTGGCAACCAACGCCATGATCCTTGAAACATCAAGTTCCTTTAAAACCGACAGCTCCACGTCTGTAAAGCCAAGGCCTTTGCCAAATTGAGCAATGGCAGAGTACATTGCCCCCAACCTCTTTTGATAAAGAGGCAGCTCCTTTGAAAACTCGGCAACGGATGTGCCCAAAAGTGCCCCAAGCCCCATCTCTATGGCTATGAACAAAAGTATCAAAATTACTATGGAAAACCAGTCGGGAAGGCCTTTCTTTCTTAGCCAAAAAAGAAGCGGGGAAGAAAGCACTGCAAAAAATGCAGACAGGAGAAACGGAACAATAACAGACGTACACGCCTTAAGCCCTGCTATCACCACAACAAAAGAGGCAACATTAAGCAGCAGGTAATTTACCACGTCATTTCTCCCATAAACAAACCATCCACGCCTCAAAGGCCACAGCCTTTATTGTTTCATTGTAAATGGAGCAGTGATCACATTGATAATGAGCTTTTTAAAAATATCCGTAACGGTCTTTGCAGGCAGTGTCCTTACCTTGGGATCACGCCAGTCTCCGCTGACCTCTACTGGTATTGCAAAAAGAGACTCGTTTTTTCCACCGATGATACCTCCAATTATTGGAAGGCTTGTGATTATCTTGTCCACCGTCTTAAGAGGCTGAACAAAAATGATGAGATCCAAAGACCTGTTTTCAAGATATACGTCTCCGGTACTGAAAAAGTTTATTCCCTGCCCCTTTATGTAGGCCTTTTTCAAATGTACCTTGCCAGATTCTATGTTAGCATCCACAAATAATTTTTTATAGGGAGAACTTCCTTCAAGAAGCCCCTTATTCAAGGAAAATATATCAACGATATTGATAACGCTGAAGATCTTGGAAAGAAGGCCAAAACGGTGAATGAAACCATCCTTGGCCTTTATGGCCAGGTGACCGTTCCCTAATAATATCCTGTTCTTGCCACGAAGATAAAGATTGAAGGTCAAAGGGCCTGTAATGAGATCTTGCTTTACTCCAAGGCAGTCCAACACATCCTCAAAACGGGCCTTTTTACCAGAGGGGGTGATTGCAGAAAACTCACTGAATGGCCCATTTGGGCCCATCCCCTTTTTAAGGTAAATATCCATGCCGCAGGTATCATTTGAATAGGCCTCCATCTTAGCGAGTTTCTCACCAGTCATCTCTACATGACCCTTCAAGTTTCTAAGGCTGATCTCATGGGCCTTTGCTTGTGCCCTTTTTGAAAAATCAGTTAATGAATATTTGAGATCATCGATTTTAAAACGAATTAAGGCATGAAGGCCTGATAAGAGAGCATCTGACAGGCTTTCCTCTTTGACCTCCTTCACTTTGCCAGTTGTACTTGTGCCTTTATCCGAAAAGGCCTGGATCCTATCAAAGGTCTTTGAAGAAAGTCTTTGGGCACGAAGCCCTACCCTTAAGTCCAAAACATCCTTACCAATGTTAAAAGAGCCTGTCAGTCCCATTGTGTCAGGGGCTATGTTAAGCACTGCGTCAAATCTTCCTGAGCCTTGTGCTGCATCGAGAAAAAACGAGTCAAATGCTATGGGGGCTTTTGACCAGACAAAATGAAAGCCGCTTACCTTCCCCTTCCCCTCTATCTTGTATGGGCCCTTTTCCCATTCTGGATCAAATCCCAAGGTAAAATTCCCACTTGCAGCACCGTCTAACAGCTTGTTTTCCAAAAGGATCTCTTTAAGTAGGCCACCTGTCAGCTCTCCGCCAAAATGGAAAAAGAATAGGGGCTCTTTTCCTTCACCAAAACGAAATCGTAAGACACAAGACTTCCCGGCCTGACTTATTTTGAGGTCTTCAACATCAAGGAGATTTCGCTCTTTTCTTGCCTTGATAAAAACGGTGGCCTGACTATTTTTCCAAACCATATTCCCTTTAACAGACGTTTTTCCGTCAGGCTGAAAATCAACCACAAAATCCTTGATAAAAAATGGAGGCCGTGGGGTAAATTCTCCTAAGTGCACCCCCCTTTCCTCGATCCACCTCCAGAGACGAAGACCAACTCGTCCAGTTGACTTGAAAGTTCCCCTCCATCCCTTAAGATCCTTATGTACAAGGTGGGTTTCCAC
>JALSQG010000103.1 GCA_026985565.1 Deltaproteobacteria bacterium | reverse complement strand
AATATACTACCTTGTAATATGGGCGCATACTCTCCTTTATCTGTTTCTTGTAAAAGGAAAGAATTTCTTTATCGTAGGGGGTGGAACCGTCTGTCACAAATCCCACCCGTACAACCTGTGGGCTGTCAACGTCTATGTTACAGCTATTTTCAGGCCCAGCGTAGGCTGCAGCAGCCAGCAAAAAATGCAATACAAAGGCCATTAACGTATAGGCTTTGGATATAGATTTTATGGATCTTGCCATATCAGGACTCCGAAGATCTTAACTAATCTTGAAAAAGGTAGCGTAAAGGACCGGTACAAACACCAAGGTCAACAGCGTAGCAAAGCCAAGACCAAAGACTATGGTGACCGCCATAGATACAAAAAATGCGTCCTGGAAAAGGGGAATCATACCCATCATGGTTGTAAGGGCTGCCATCATGACAGGCTGCAGCCTGGAAACCCCAGACTCAACAACAGCATCCATTCCCTTCATACCGCTCCTGATATTTATGTCTATCTGATCAATAAGGACAAGGGCATTTTTTATTAGCATGCCTGATAGACTCATAAGTCCAAGCAGGGCCATGAAGCCAAAGGGCTGTTTCAGAAGTAGCAGGCCAAAAGTGACTCCAATAAGGGCAAGTGGAACAGTTAGCCAGATGATGAGCGGCTGCCTGAAGGCATTGAACATGAATATCACTATGAGCACCATCATGCCGAAATAGATAGGTATGTTGGCAGCAAGCTGCGCCTGAGCATCTGAAGAATCTTCAAGTTCCCCGCCCCAAGCAATAAAATAGCCAGGTTTGCCCTTAAGGGGGATTATGTCGTCATATTTGATCGGGATGGTGGATGCTGTCCACTTCTCATCCTTTCCAAGGGGCTTGCCCCTATATGCGGCAAGGTCCACACCAAGGGCCTGCTCCACCCTGGGTTTTACCCTTGCCATAAGCTGTGCGGGCAACTCCTGACGCGGATCAGCGTGCACCTTTATCATCTGGCGCCTGTGCCACCTTGAGAGCCTGGCATTTTCCCATCTGGTCTCAAGTCCATTAAGGACCTGTAGAATCGGGATATTTTTTTGTGCCATGGGGCTGTAAATCTGGATTTCAGTCAGATCCTCTATGGAATCCCTTTCCCTTTCAGGGGCCCTTGCGATTATGGGCAGTAAATTCACGCCCTGTCTGAAAATCCCTGTGGTCTTGCCTGAAAAGTTTGCCTCAATGGCCTGGGCAACCATCGGCCTTGTAATGCCAAGGGCCATTGCCCTATCCTCAGCAAGCACTGGAACAGGCACCTTTACCTTCTCACCCCATTCTGTCCTGACCGCCTTGGCATTTTCTTGCCGCATAATATTAACGGCCTTTTCGGCAAGGGCCCTCAGTACCTCAGGGTCTTCACCGTAAATCCTGAGTTGTATCTTTCCACCAATTGCTGGCCCAAGATTGAATTTTTTCACATTGATGAGGGCATCTGGAAACATGGCCTCAAGCTTCTTCTGAAATCTTGGCTGCATCTCGTCTATCTTCCTGTAGTCATCCACAGAGACAAGGATGCTCGCATACTGGTTGGCAGCATCAACTGGAGCTCCGTAAGTGAGGAGGAAGCGCGGATGCCCGCCACCGATTGCAGAGGCCACCTGGGTAATGCCTTCCTGTTTAAGGAGAAAATCCTCGATCTTTTTTACCTGTTTTGATGTCTCTTCTATGTGTATACCGTCCCTGAAGAAACACTCAACAATAAACTGGGGCCTTGTTGAGGCAGGGAAGAATAGCTGCTTAACAAAACCGAATCCGAAGACAGACAAGGCAAAAAGGCCAGCCACAATGGCTATGGTCACCCATCTGTACCTGATTGCAGTACCGAGAAGGTTCCTATAAATAGCATAGAACTTCCCGCCATAGGCGTCTTCTTCTTCATGGCCGGATTCCATATCTTTTTTTGAGAGGATGAACTGCTTGGTTGCAAGGGGAGTGGTGGTAACGGCTGTTATCCAGGAAAGTGAAAGGGATATGAGGATCACGTAATATAGAGACTGGCAATATTCTCCAGTAGAGTTTGACATACCGCCAATGGATGCAAATGCCATGATGGCAACTGCAGTTGCAGCAAAAAGCGGCATGGCATTTTGCCCTACCACATCCTTTGCAGCCTGGAAGCCATCCACGCCCTGCTTCATCTTTACCTTCATGCCGTCCACCACGACAATGGCGTTGTCCACAAGCATTCCAAGGGCGATGATTAGTGCACCAAGGGATATGCGTTCCAGGGTGATGTGATAGTAACCCATGACAACAAAGGTGGCTGCTATGGTAAGGATGAGGATGAAGCCTATGATGATACCAGATCTTATCCCCATGAAGATGGCAAGTACCACTATGACGATGGCAACGGATTCGATAAGATTAACCACAAAGCCATTTACCGCCTTGGTTACAGTCTTTGACTGCATGGCAATCTCCACGAGGTGCATGCCCACAGGGATCTGGCTTTTGAGCTCTTCCAGACGTTTTAGCACTGCATTTCCCATGGTCACGGCATTACCGCCAAGGACCGTGGAGATGGCTATGCCTATTCCCTCCTGACCGTTAACCCGCAAGATCTTTGATGGCGGCTCTA
>JALSQG010000102.1 GCA_026985565.1 Deltaproteobacteria bacterium | reverse complement strand
TTTGTGGCAGTGCATCCTGAAATAGAAAACAAGGATCAGCTTCTTGGGGCCATGACTCTTGCAAACCGTATACTCGGCTTTGTAAACGCCCCTGCCCTCATGCAGAGAGTTGTTGCAAAGGTGGTTTCAGAAACGGTGGACACCTCTATCTATGAAAGAAGAAGGGACATCTTCGCAAAGATACTTGATAAGGCTGGATTGGAGTTCACCATGCCACAGGGGGCATTCTATTTCTTTCCCAAAAGCCCCACCGCAGATGAAACCGTGTTCGTAAGGGCCCTTCAAAAAGAGCTCATACTTACAGTGCCTGGCTCTGGCTTTGGCCAGCCAGGCTACATAAGGATCGCCTTTTGTGTTGACGATGAGGTCATAAAAAGGTCTGAAGACGGTTTCAAAAAGGCGGTAGAAAGTCTTTAGATCGGAGTGAGTGGACCTAGTCTTGCCCTTACCGGGCTAATTGCCTTTGTTGCGGGTTTTGTCCAGGGGCTGAGCGGATTTGGCTCAGCCCTTGTTGCTATGCCCCTTCTCCTTCTCTACATGCCAGCGCGCACTGCCACGCCCTTTTGCATCCTTATGGGGCTTGTTATCACATCCATGTTGAGCCTTGATCTTAGACGCCACCTGGACTGGAAAAAGATTGGCCCCATCTTTGTTGGCTGCCTGCCAGGCATTGCAGTTGGGACCTATCTGTTAAAAACAGTTGACAACCATGTCATAAAAAAACTTCTTGGGATTATTCTCATAACCTACAGCCTATACAACCTGATGGTAAGGGTGAAACCGAGGAAGCTTAACAGGCTTTGGGGTGTGGCTGCTGGCTTTATGACAGGCGCCATAGGGGCTGCCTTCAGCGCGGGAGGCCCACCTACAATCATTTACACAAGCCTAAACGACTGGAACAAGGATGAGATAAAGGCAACCCTTTCGGGTTTTTTCCTTCTAACAGGGATCCTCATAGCCATTGCCCATGCGATTTCTGGCATCACTACAAGACAGGTGCTTATTCTATTCTCCTTCGGGCTGATTCCAGTGATAATTGGGACAAAAGTGGGAAACAGGCTTTATTCAAAGCTGTCTCATACCAATTATCTACGTGTAATATATGGTGTGCTCATCATCATGGGCCTTATGCTAATCATGGCCCGGTGACCCTTAGGCCCCTATGGTCTTTTTTGCCCATTCAAGGGCCTGTCTTACCCTTGGGGCAACAAGTTTAAGTGCCTCCTCGTAGGTCGCCCACTTGAAGCCATCGTGCTCCGGTTTTCCTATCTCTGGGTTTACAGGCAACGAGACATCCTTGGTCTTGGTCTCAGCAAGGTAATAGCGTGCAATCTTTCTTCCCCGATTGTACGGCCCTGTCTCTCTGAAGTCGTATCCCCATTTAAAATCAAGATCTGTAATGGTAGTTTCTTCCCTTGTCTCTCTTTTTGCCGCATCTATGGGATCTTCACCAGGCTCAACTATGCCTTTGGGGAAATCCCAGTAGCCAAAGGCCCTTAGTAGAAGAAACCTCCACTTGCCATCTTCATCCTTTCTGACCACGATGACACCGGCAGAAAGGATTGGTGCCTTCTTATGCTTTTTCAAAGTACCAACCTCTTTTCATGAGTGATCCTATAATCGAGATAGTAAAGAATAGGCACCACCATTCGTGAAAAGATGGTGGCAGCAAACTCACCGGCCATAAGTGATATGGCCAGGCCCTGGAATATTGGATCAAAAAGTATAACAAAGGAGCCAACCACAACTGCAGACGATGTCAGCAGCATGGGCCTGAACCTGATGGCACCAGCATCTATGACCGCATCCTTAAGTGGCATGCCCTCAGCAAGTCGAAGCTCTATGAAATCTACGAGGATAATGGAGTTTCTAACAACAATTCCTGCCCCTGCTATGAATCCTATCATGGATGTGGCAGTGAAAAATGCCCCCATTATGGCATGGGCAGGAATAATGCCAATAAGGGAAAGGGGAATGGGCGCAAGTATCACCAAAGGCACTGAATAAGACTTGAACCAGCCGACTACGAGGATATAAATAAGCACTATTACAACGGCAAAGGCAATTCCCATGTCTCTAAAGACCTCATAGGTTACCTGCCACTCTCCGTCCCATTTCATGCCCCACTGATCTGGAGAAAAGGGCTGGGTCGTATAGTAGATCTCTATGCCGGTCTTTCCGTCAGGGGTCTTTAGTTTTTCAAGGGCCTTGTTGGCCTTCAAGATGGCATAGACTGGGCTTTCTTCCTTGCCTGACACGTCTCCTGTCACATAAACAACAGGCTTTAGATTTTTGTGATAGATCGGATGGGGCTTTATGACATCCTCTACACGGGCAAGCTCTGATAGGGAGACGATATGGCCTGAAAGAGAGCGCACCTTCATTGATGCAAGATCCAAAGGACCGCTCCTGTCGCTTCTTGGAAGCCTTACCACAATATCAACATCTTCTGGCGCAGAGGGGACATGAAGAAGCCCCACCTTGGCGCCTGCAACATAGGCCCTAAGGACCTGGAGCACCCTTGCAGGAGGCACCCCAAGCTGTGCTGCCTTGTCCTTTTCGACAACCACCCTGTACTCAGGCTGTGGATCAGTCATGTACCAGTCCACATCCACCACACCCTCGGTTTGCTCAAAGATCTTCTTTATCTTCCTTGCCACATCTATCTGCTTTTCATAATCTGGCCCATACACCTCGGCCACAAGGGTTTGAAGCACAGGGGGACCTGGGGGGATCTCCGTAACCTTAATCCTGGCATTGAACCTTTTTGCAACTTCCTGAAGCCTTGGCCTAAGCCTCTTTGCAATGTCATGGCTCTGTTCGCTCCTTTCGTGCTTTGGAAGAAGATTTACCTGGATATCTGCGACATTTGGACCTTGTCTCATGTAGTAATGACGAACAAGCCCGTTGAAGTTAAACGGCGAGGCAGTGCCCACATATAGCTCATAGTCGGTAACTACCTTCTCCTTGTCCAACACGTTTCCAAGCTCTTCTGCCACCCTTGCCGTCTGTTCAAGGGATGTCCCCTCTGGCATGTCTATGATAACCTGGAACTCGCTCTTGTTATCAAAGGGGAGCATCTTTACCCGCACCACCTTGAAGTAGATGAGAGAGCAGGCAAATATGAAAAGAAAGGCCATGACGCCAAGGAAAAGCCAGCGCTGATATATCTTTTCCAGCAAATGGCCCATTGCCCATCTGTAAACCCTGTCCAGCCAGGTGTCTGATTCCGTCTTCTCCTGCTCTTTTCTTCCAAGGATGTGATATGCAGTCCAGGGGGTGATGACAAAGGAGATGATCATGGACAAAAACATGGCCACAGATGCCCCAACAGGCATTGGGCGCATGTACGGCCCCATTAGCCCGCGCACAAAGGCAAGGGGCAAAATTGCCACTATGACGGTAAATGTGGCAAGAATCAGTGGGCTTCCCACCTCCACCACGGCCTCTACGATGATATCCTTTAAGGGACGGCCCTTGTTGAAGGGCAATCTTACATGCCGAACTATGTTCTCCACATCAACGATCGGGTCATCTACAAGGATACCTATGCAGAAAATGAGGGCAAAAAGGGTTACCCGGTTCAGGGTGTAGCCGTGGATGTAGTAGATGAACAGGGTGAAGGCCAAGGTAACCGGAATGGCCACAAGGACCACGAGGCTGGCCCTTATTCCAAGAAGAAGTGCCATGAGGATGGCAACAGAAATGGTGGCGATTGCAAGGTGCTCCAGAAGCTCGTTGGATTTCTCTTTTGCCGTCTCCCCGTAGTTTCTCGTTACCACATACTTTATGTCATCTGGGAGGATGAAGCCCCTTAGGGCCTGCATCTTTCTTAACACCTCGTTTGCCAAGAAGGTGGCATTCCAGCCCTTTCTTTTTGCAACAGCTATGGTCACGGCAGGTTTCAGGGCACCGGGGCTAAAATCTACACCCTCCTTTTCCCCATGGCCTGCACCTGCCCCGATCATCACGTACGATTCTGGCTCCTCAGGCCCATCCACTATATCCGCCACCTGGCCCAAACGGACAATCCTGCCATTTGCCACCTTGATAACTGCCCTTTTGACATCTTCCACAGATGAGAAAAAGTTGTTCAACCTGAGGGAAAAGGCCTTGTTGTCTTTTGTTATGTCAGCTATCCAGGATGCCTGATTCTGGGATGAAAGGGCCTGAATGATATCGGCTGCATCAAGCCCAAGGCTGCTTAAGGCCTCTTCCTTTAGCTTTATACGAACCTGTCGTCTAAGGCCTCCCTTTATGAAGGTCTCGCTTATGCCTGGAATCTGCTTTATCTCTTCCCTTACTCTTGCAGCAACCTGCCGTAGCTGAAGGCTGCTGTATCTGTCACCCCAGAGGGTTAGACACACGATGGGAACATCATCAATGGAGTGGAGCTTCAAAAGGGGCTTGCTGCAACCTGGTGGAATCCAGTCAAAGTGGGAATAAAGCTTGTCATAGGCCTTAAGGAGGCTGTCTTCCGTATCCTGCCCAACGTAGAAACGAACCACAGTAAGCGCCCTGCCGTCCATGGCCGTTGAATAGACGTACTCCACCCCAGGAATCTCCCAAAGGAGTCGCTCCATAGGCCCTATAACCCGTTTTTCTATCTCCTTTGGGCTGGCCCCTGGCATGCTGACCATCACGTCAACCATTGGGACTACTATCTGTGGTTCTTCTTCACTCGGGGTGAAGTAGATGGCAAAGGCGCCAAGGAGAATGGAAAAAAGGACGATAAGCCCTGTGAGCTTTGAGTCAACAAAGGTCCTGGTTACCCAGGTCAGAAACGGTGCCTTGTGTGTGATGCCAGGCCGTTGGGAGTCACCTTGATTACTCAAGTCGAGCACCCTCCTTTGCCTGGGAAAGATTGGATGAGATTATCTTTTCTCCTTGGCTAAGGCCACTTAGCACAGTGACATATCTTTGTCCTTCTCCTTGGGTTACCGCCACGTCTTGGAGCACAGGCAGGAAACCAGATTCGGTCTTTACCCACTTCCTGCCAAGACGCACTATTCTCCAATGTATGGTTTTATTGTCGTCAACCACATAGACCCCGTTGATCCCTGCACGCCTAACAATGACAGACTCTGGTAAAACGATTGAGGTAACCTTACCTATGGTGATGAATAGCCGGCCAAAAAGACCACTCTTAAGCCCTACTGAGTCCACATCTGAAAGAAGTGTAAAGGTATGGGTTGAAGGCTGAGAGGACCTTTGCACATGAACCACCTTGGCCTCCAAAATGGTGTCAGTGGCTGGAATCACCACGGTCACAGACTCACCTGGATGCACATTGTCTATGAGTACATCATCCACCTGGGCCTCGAACCAGAAACCGGCCCCTTTTCCGTCAAGACGGATCAGTGGAATACCTGGATTGACGTAAGTACCTGGATCCACATTACGGTCTGAAATCCAGCCATCTATGGGGGCCTTGATCCTGAGATAGCTAAGCTGGTTTCTGGCCTCTTTTATCTGGGCATCTATCGCCTTTATCTTTGCCTTTATTGCACCGGTTTGGTTTTTCAGGGCAAGATACTGGGTCCTGGCCCTGTCGAGTTCGTCCTTTGTTGCCGATTCCTCTTTGAACAGCCTGCTGAACCTGTCAAAATTTATCTTGGCATATTCATACTTGGCCTCTATGCCATTTAATTGGGCAATAGCAGCACTTTTTTGTTCATACAGGGCATTTATGCGCGCCTTAACGTCTGTATCGTCCACCAGCACCAAAAGCTGCCCTTTTTTCACCTCATCACCAATCTGCACAGGCACATCTTTCACATATCCAGGCATCTTTGCTGCGAGGGTCACCTGCACCTTGGACCTTACCCTTCCCGGGAATGCCCTGATGCTTGGAAGTTCCAAGGACTTAACCAACAAAGTGTCCGCCTTGAAGGAATGACGCACCGAAAGCTCTTCCTTGCCCTTATCGCTGCTACATCCATAAAACAATAAAATTCCAAGCAGCAAAACGAACCAGCTTAAAAAACCAAGTCCTGTTCGATTATTATGAAAATGCCTTTGCATATCTCCTCTCAACGCCTTGCATTGTTCTGTTCCAATTTATTGAGGATCTTTAGCCCTAATACTCCAGCCTTGCGCCTTAGCTCAGACCAGGCAAGCCTTGCATGAAATCTGGCTGCCGCCTCTTCAAGCATGGTCTCTTTTACGGCTGTATCTGCAGCAAGAAGCTCTACCATGAGGGCCAAGCCATTGGAGTAGCGATTACGAAGTATCTTCTGGCTTTCCCTGGCCTGTTTTACAGACTGACGTGCCACCCGAAGCTGTTTCTTTGCAGTCTGAAATCTGTAGAAGGCCTGACGCACCTCAAGCTCTATCTGCTGTTCCACCTGGCGAAGCCTCGCCTGCGCCTTCTTCCTGTCTGCACCAGCAGCTGAAACAGATGCCCTGTCTCCAAAGCCGTTAAAGAGGTTTACAGACATGGTAGCCATCAATGTCCAGGAATCTCCTCCGAAATAGGCCATATTCTGCCTGTCGCCTTCGTAGATTCCCATGAGGTTGAAGGATGGCAGAAAGTTGAAAAGGGCCTGACGATACTGATATTCTGCAATCTTAAGCTGCCTCCTGGCCATGAAGTACTCAGGTCGATGCTCTTTGGCCATGGAGATCCAGCTTGATAGCTTCTGCTGATCACTGTTTTCAAAATCGACCGGCTTCATCTTCCACTTAAGGGACTGATCCTCGCCCATTGCATTGTTGAGGGCAGCAAGGGCTATGCGAAAATCAGATTCTGCCTCAAAAAGCTGTCTTTCCACCTTGGTCTTTTGAACCGTGGCGCTTAGAAGGTCAGATTTCAGCACAAGACCAGCCTCGTAACGTTTTTCGGCAAGTTTTTCATGAAGGCTTGCAGTCTTGTAGGCAGACTCGAGCACATCCACCTTCTCCCTGGCCAAAAGGGCCTGGCAATATGCCTGCTCCACCATGAAAAGGACGCCCTGGGCAGCCTGTTTGTAGCCAAGATTACTAATGGACTGGAAAAGCCTCGATGTCTTATAACCGATGTACTCTCTGCCCTTGTTGAAGATGGGTTGCACCATGACGAACTGATATTGCCAGTTGTCCCTATAGTCTGGATCGTTAAGTTTTGCTACGTCAAAGTCCGAAGGAGTGAACTCGGCCTGATTAAGCTTGTTAGAAAAAACCATTACAGGATTGTCTGAGTGGCTATATCCAAGATGCAGGTCCACCTTTGGCAAAAAGGCACTTATTGCCTTTCCAACCTGGGCATCAGCCTTCTTCACAGTAGCCCGTGCCTGTTGCATCACCGGATTCTGTTTAAGGGCCTTATAAAAGGCATCTTCAAGGGTCAGCGGCTTTGCCACTTCCTGAGAGGCCACACAGATGAAGGCACATCCAAGAACCATACAAAAAAGTATAAATGCACCTGAGACCGCCTTTAGATTGATGACACAATGATTCATATGATTGATAACTGTTCCTGGACTGTCGTAATTATGGTACTGTTAGTTAAACGAATTTCTTTGCCAACAAGACTCCTTGAAGGCCAACTCTGGCCCTTTGAAAGCCTCTGGCCTTGAAAGGCTTATAATAAATTATGATGCGATTTTGGCAATAAAAGAATGGTGGCGGCAAGGACCGATCTTAAAAAGACCCTTTCTATGGCTATGGATGCCATTAAGAATGGGAGGCTAAAAAAAGCGGGCTCAATATTGGAAAAGCACCTTAAACGCCATAAGGAAGATCCTGGGGCCCTTAATCTACTTGGCACCGTAAGGATGGAAGAAGGCAGCATCTTGGAGGCTGAAAGACTTTTTCAAAAATCGTTGTCGCTTTTCCCTGATAACCCATCGACCATTTACAATCTCGCCCGCTGTCTTCAGATACAGGAAAGACATACCGAAGCAGAAAGGCTCTATTTGAGACTCATCCAGATCGCTCCATCTTTTCCCCACTCCTGGAACAATCTTGGCCTGATATACAAGGAGACCGGGCGGCTAAAAGATGCAGAAAAGGCCCTCAGGAAGGCACTTGATCTCATGCCTGCCAATGCCTCTGCCATAAACAATCTCGGTGTTGTGCTCGAAGGCCTTGGCCGCCTCGAAGAGGCCCTATCCATGTTTCAGAGGGCAATCAAACTTGACAAGACATACTACTCGGCAAGATTCAACCTTGGGTGTCTGCTTTTCAGGCTTGGTCTTTTAAAGGATGCAGAAATACAACTTAAATGGGTCCTTTCTGTTAATGAGCATGAGCCTACTGCCAGGTTTCTGTTACAGAGCATGGGGCATCTTGAAAAACCGGAACGAGCGCCAACCCAGTATGTGGAAAAGGTCTTTGATGATTGGGCAGAGGAATTTGATCGGAAACTTGTTGTAGAGCTGAGGTATCAGACCCCTGAAAAGCTTTTTGAAGTGCTGAAGGAATTTTTGCAGGAAAAATCGTTCATTTTGGACTTAGGCTGTGGAACAGGCCTTGGGGCACACCTTTATCGACCATATGCCCGTTTTTTGGCCGGCATGGACTGTTCCAAAAAAATGCTTGAAAAGGCCAGGGCCAAGGCGGTTTATGACGCCCTTTTTTTACATGACATCGAAAAAAAATGGCCCACAAAGGAAAAATTTGACCTGATCTACAGCTCAGACTGCCTGTGCTACTTTGGAAATCTCATGCCTGTATTTGAAATGGTAAGAAGAAACCTGAAACAACGAGGCGTATTCGGTTTTTCTGTTGAACGGCTTCAGGCAGAAGGCGGCTCTTCGAGAGATTACACCCTTCAAACAAGCGGTCGCTATGCCCACTCAAAGGGTTACATTATGGCCTTGCTCGAAAAGTCTGGGTTCCAGCTGGAAAAAATGGAGGAGGTGCCACTTAGAAAAGAGGCAAACGGCTGGGTCAAAGGTTACCTCTTTTGTGCCATAGCCAAAAATCAATAGGGATTTATAAAGACTTCCAGCTCTTCCAGAATATACGGCTTGATGCAAAAAGGGCTGCTCCAATAGCGATATAGATACTCCAGACAAGCGAGCGGTTTAAAGGGCTTTTTCTTAAGAGGATGCCGAGTATTATCATACCTATAATTAGGAGCCAGCTCTTTGGAGGCATGAATCCAAAAAGACAAGACGGCTCTGGCCGATCCTTTATCCTTGAAGAAATTTTAACAGCGGTCTTTTCCAAGACCATCTTGGCCTTCACTAACCCAATAGCAAGCGCTATGGCCACCCAGACAAACTTGTAGGGATCCTGCAAAAACCAGATATTTAAAAGCCCCCTAAAAAAAAGGAACATCCCTACAATGGACCACATTAGGGCTGCTGCGAACATCTGGGTGCGGGTGCAGGCCGTTGGCGTCCACCTTTCTGTAATACGGTTAGAGTTCATAGGGTTCACAGATTAAGAGCAGCCTGAAATCGAGTCAACCCAATTCATTTTAAAAAATTAGGGCTGCTTGCGGAGGGGGAAGGGGGGAAACAAGCAGCCCTAAAGGGAGGAAGGAATTGGAGGTATATAAAAGGAGGAGTCTTTATGTTACACACTCCCCAAAACTACTCTATCGGGGGACCAGACAGCACCTTGGACAACCATTTTTTGAGCTCTTTGGTAGGGTTGTATACGCCAACGCCTGCCTTTTTCCCGCCTTCTTCTATGGAGGTGAAGAAGAGCTCCTTGTCTACTGGTATCTTGGCAAGCTCTTCCACCTCTTTTGAGTCTCGCCGCAAAAGGGTAACCTGTGGCGGGGTCTCCCAGTCATAGATAACAAAATAATAGGATTCTTCATCACCGCTTCTTACAAAATCGTTTCCCCTTGTCCAGCCAGCACCCCACTCAAGATACATGTCAACGGCCTTTTCTGGGGTCATGTCCCAGTCTATCTTGTCAATTATGTCCCTTCTTTGCCTTAGTTCCTGAAGCCCCATAGTTGTCATCTTGTTGGCCTCCTTTCATGGAAGAAAACATAGGTTATTTCCATTTATAAACCAACCTTATAAGATTGTCAAGATTTTTTAGATTTATTTTGTCTAAATTAATAAAAAAATAAGGGCTTGAACCATGGGCTTTATTTCAACACAATCTCTATGTTTCCTGTGTCTCACTATCTCCATACCAATTCCATTTCCTTAGATAGTGTTCTCATAGACTAATTGAATCCCTTAAAGCCATTCTTATAAATAGTGTAGTAGCATAGCCCTATTCCTACGATCCGTTTATCCATCGTACTCTTAAAAAAGTTTTGTTAATAACGCTATTGCCATATTTAAGGCATGGTTCAAGCCCGACCTCATTAACGAATCAACAGCGATATTATATACGATGTGATCTAAATCTTGCCTGGGTAGACTTATTTCACCTGACGGTACCCACTTGATATTTTTTAATTCACCATCGAAATGGTAATGACAACCCGCCTGTTCCTGGCCCTGCCCTCGGGGTTGTCACTCCCGTCTTCCTTCGTGTTTGGCGCGACAGGTTTTTGCTCTCCCCAGCCTTTGGTTTTCAAAATACCCGGCTTGATACCATGCATTTTTGTCAGCCAACTTTTTACGGCCTCGGCCCTTTTCTCGGACAAAACCTGGTTGTACGCCTCGCTACCCTTGGCATCCGTGTGGCCTTCGATCAG
>JALSQG010000101.1 GCA_026985565.1 Deltaproteobacteria bacterium | reverse complement strand
TTGATCCAATATCTGACTTTGACACATCAGAAATGGTGGTGTACCCACTGCAAAAAAGGATCTTTGCATGTGGATCAAAATCTCTTATTGCCTTGGCTGCCTCTATGCCATCCATTTCTGGCATGAGTACATCCATGATTACCAAATCAATGCCTGGATGCATTGACCTGTAGACAGATATGGCCTCTTTGCCATTTCTCGCAGTAACCACCTTATAGCCGTGGGGTTTGAGGGTTTCAGCGGCCAGCGCCAGCACCATCTCCTCATCATCAACTATCAAGACAGTCCCACCTCCATTGGTGTTTGAAGGGAATCGTTCATCGTCCTTGTCTTCTTTTTCAGTCTCTGACAAAGGGAAATAAAGATAAAAGGTGGTTCCCATACCCACCTGGCTCTTGACATCAATGGCACCTCCTATGTTTTCCATAATTCCGTATACCATGGCAAGACCAAGCCCAGAGCCTTTTCCAACCTCTTTCGTTGTAAAAAATGGATCGAATATCCTGTCCATAACTTCTTTGGACATTCCGGTTCCCGTATCTGAAACAGCTATACAAAAAAAACGGTCCCCTTTAAGACGTCTGCCCAAGGCAAGAGGGAGGTCATTATTAGATATCACGTCATTTTTGATAACGATCTTTCCGCCACTTGGCATGGCATCCCTTGCATTTATGCACAGATTCATGAGTACTTGCTGCAACTGACCAGAACTACATGCGATACGGGGAAGATCACGATCCGATTCCACTGTTACAGTAATGTCTTTTGGAAAAGAGCTTTTTATAAGACCAACGACCTCATCTGCTACCTCCCTTGGCTGACAACTACCTTCTTCCTTTGAACTTGCGTCACGACTAAAAACCAACATCTTCTTTACAAGATCTGCTGCCCGAATACTGGATTTTTCGATAATTTCCGTAAACCTGTATAGATCAGGCTGATCTTTTGTTTTTTCTTTCATAAGGGTAGCAAAGCCAAGGATACCTGTAAGTATGTTATTGAAATCATGAGCAATGCCACCTGCCATGGTGCCTATGGATTCAAGCTTTTGTGCCTGGAGAAGTTTTCTTTCAAGCTCTTTTTGTTGGGTCAGGTCAGTTATAAGGGCTAGGCATCCTTTTATAGAGCCATTCTCCTCGTCCATGATGGGAACACTGCTCATGAGTGCAGGAACCAGGATCTCATTCTTGGCCATTAAGGAAAGCTCGTCCTTGGCCTGTCGGCCCTGATAGTTGGCCATCATGATTGAAATCAGCTTCTTTCTATCCTTCTCTTCTGTCACAAGTTCGTTTATCTTGATTCCCCTTAGGCTTTGCCTCCCCATGAGCTCGTTCATTTTTCTATTGGAAAACTCTATAGTTCCATTATTGTCCATGATAAGGATGCCTTCATTTATGTTTTCCACAATCTGACGGTATTTTCTTTCAGATGTCTCAAGCCTCTGGTAGAGATTGGCGTTTTCAATAGCCATTGCTATATGGTTTGCGAAGCTTGCCAGAAAATCACGATCTATTTCCTTGATAAAATCCTTGTTGGTAACATTGTCGCCCACCATAATACCTACAACCTCACCCCTAACGGTAAGAGGCACTATGACGAAGGCCTTTGGCTTAAAGGTAACAAGCAAGGGATTTCGTCTATTAAGAGATATGCTGTTAACGTCCTCCACCAAAATGGGCCTTTTGGACCGGGCGGCACGGGCAATGATGTTATTCTTCTTACCTATTGGGATATGATAGTTTTTGATTTCTTGTAGGACATTCTCATCAACACCTGCCCCATGGATGAAACTAAGTCTGTTCATCTTGCGATCCAATAAGAAAACGCCTGCCCTTTCAAGCCTTGCAATTTCCATCATTCTTTTTAGAAGTACGTCCAGAAGCTCTGTCAGATCAAGGGTGGAAAGTATCGCAGTGCTCGTTTCATGAAGGGCAGAAAGCTGCTCTATCCTTGTCCTGAGCTCTTTGTTGAGGGCGTGGATCTTTTCATATTTTCTTTGCAGGACCTCTTTGTCTTTTTCAAGTTCCTGGATGGACTGTGATGCAATCTTCCACGGAGCAACTATTTGAAAGAGTCGCCTTTTTAAGAAGGATTGTTTTTCCCAAGAAAGTACATACTCGCAAAAGGGCGCACCAGAAAAGTAACATTGGGTCTCCTTTACTACACAAGAACTTCCACCCCAAACAGTTGGAACGGCCGAGTAGATCCCCTGATTGAACTGACAAAAATCCCGACTTAACTCCATCCCTTCATGCCAGTGAAGATGTACAACGGCACTCCCATTTTCTACTGAATGAAGACGAATGGTCTTGGTCTTGTTAAACTTGTCATTTAGTTTCTGGATATAATTTAAGATATTTCGGGGGTTTCCAAAGGCGTACATCAAGATTTTCTGCACATAGCCAAAACGACGCTTGACTACAGAATCGTAACCTATCTTGTAGGCCACATTCTCATCACCAAGTATCTTTTTGGCATTTTCATAGAGTCTCACCATTACAGATGAGGATACCCAGTTGTTTGGGTCAGAAAGAAACTCCCTTTTGTCTTCTATTTCTGCAAGTTCTCCATCGAGACCAGTAAAAAGTCTTTCAACCTCACCTGGTGCCTTCTCGGATACATACTTTATGATCGCCTGACTGTT
>JALSQG010000100.1 GCA_026985565.1 Deltaproteobacteria bacterium | reverse complement strand
CAAACCACAATGTAGATGTCCTGCCCCGGGTCAATCTTTCCCTTGACAGTAATAGGCTTACCAGCCTTTACACTGTCCGAGGTTAACGTGGCCTCAATAGCCCATGAGGACGATGCGGCAAATACCAACATCAAAAAGACCAAAAAGACCTGACCAAAAATCTTCTTCTTCATAACGCTCTCCTCTCTCTTGGATTTTAGTGCAACATTTTTGTTGCATTAACTGGTTAGACTGACACCCTGCCTATGACTATTTGATTGAACCACGGGCCAGCTGTGTTCGCGAGCCCATTTTGGCTTTGTAGAATTCACAGAATCCTCCTTGCCCTCTATACTATGTTGGGAAATCTTGTAGGTCAAGGTATCCAAAAGTATTGTAAAATCCACATATTGGACGCTCACGCCTCTTGGAACCTTTATCCTTGTAGTGCAGAAATTGAGTATGCCCTTTATTCCACATTCCACAAGAATGTCAGCTACCTCTTGGGCCTTCTCAGAAGGGACAGCAAGCACCGCCAACTGGATGTCCTTCTCCTTGATCACCTTTGGAAGCTCCGAGATATCCTTTACGACGTGCCCATCTACAAGATCCTTCCCAACATGGTTAGGATCCACATCAAAAACCGCCTCGAACACATAACCCTGCTTTGAAAACTGCGGATGCCTGAGCAGCGCCTTGCCTATCGGACCTGCCCCAACAAGAACAACTCTCCACTCATCCAAAAGTCCAAGGATTCCAGAAATGGTATTTAGCAAAGAGGCAACATCGTAACCAACACCACGCACACCAAACCTGCCAAAATAGGAAAGATCCTTTCTAAGCTGGGCAGGATTCACACTTGCTTCATAGGCAAGTTCACTTGAAGAAACAACCTTTACCCCATTTGCTAATAACCTTTTGAGATACCGCTGATACACCGACAACCGGATGATGGTAGCGGCCGGGATTTTTTCTTTTCTCATATTTACCTCCCCTTTAATTTGGTTGAAACCAGTAACAGCAATAAATATGCCGCCCCAAAAAAAAGAATGGAATTTCAGTTTGTTATTAAAATCACCCAGAAAAAAACATGGTAAACCCATCACAAAAGACCACCAAAACGCAACAAAAAAGTTGCACAAAATCTCGTGTTGAGCCTTACTTCACATATTGAACATCAATTAGTTATTGTGAAAAAATCACATGAAGAAAAATTTTTGAATGTATTTTCAGAAGATTAGGAAGGTAGGGAGATTCGGGTACGAATGTTCATCTTGTATTTTTTTTCATAAATCATACCGCAACATTAATGTTGCACATGGATAGTGATGAAACACCAACACTTAAAAGGCTGTATGTGGTTTCAAGCCTCTATTTTTATTTTCGGCTTCAAACGAAAATAGATAAATATGGCAAGAAGATAAACGGTCATAAAAAGAAGCGGAAGTGATATACCGCTTACCCCCTTAACGGATCCGGGAAATGCTATAACAAAGACCGCGCCAGTCTCTTCCTTTAGTTTTACCACCGAAGGGATGTGATCAAGCCAGAACAGGGCGAAAAAGACAGGCATCAGATAGGTAAGGCCATATCTTGCAAACCTTTGGGCAAGGTATTCATTGAATCTTTCATCAAGCTCGTTGTCACTAGCATCATATAGTACTGCCTGTTTTTTCCAGTCATCTATTTTGCCAATGAGTTCTTGCGCCTGCTTACGCTCAAGAAAGGCCTTTTGAAAGGCTGCCTCTTTCTCATCCACTCGAAGCAGCTTTCTTATAAGGATGGAAACACCGGCTGTCAGAAGGGCAACAAGTGTCACTTGCAGCCACAATGGTGCACCAACTGTTTCAAGGGGATTGATGATAACAAGCTGCAGCAAGTGAGAGGCGCCTGAAAAAAGAGGCGTCAGAACACCCGCCATCAACCAGTCCAAAAAATCCATTATAAATCCAGGTATGAAATCCATGGCCTAAACATAAAACCGGGGCTGTTTTTTTTCAATGAAATATGGGACCCTTGTTTGACCATGTTGCCGGGCGATGTAAAAGACTTGTTCTAATCTTTTTTTGGGATAGTCTTTGACAAATATCAATATCGAATAGTGGGAGAATGTCATGGTTGGTTTGACCTGCAAGAAAACAGGAATTGTCATATGGTTGGTTCCCATCCTTTTTTGTCTTTTATTTCCCCCCTGGGTTTATGCAAAACATACGCAAGCGCACAGCATTCTTGAAAAAGAAACCGAGCACATAGATGTAAAAGAAGATGGAACCTATGTGGACACAGACGAGATTTTCATACGTGTTCTTGATGAAAAAGGAAAAAGGCAGCACCAGGTGCTAAGCCTTTTCCAAAATCTGAACTATTCCACCTTGGAGATAGATAAGGTTGAACTCATCCATCAAGACGCCACCATAACCAAGATAGATTGGAAGAAAAACTCAAGGGAGACAAATCCTGCCCAGACCACCAGAATGAATATTTATGATCCAAAGCAGAAGATTCTAAAGGTATTTCTGCCGGGGCTTAAGATAGGAGACACCATTCATTACAAAGTACGAATAAGAAACTTCAAGCCCATGATAAAGGGACATTTCTTTGGAAATGCCGTTCTTCAGCACCCATTTCCCGTTAAAAACGTCAATCTTTCCATATCATTACCTGCAAACAAGCCCCTGTTCACCCTGATTAAAGATAGAGCGCATGGTTCGAGGATCAGGTTCACAAAGGTTGAAAGCAGTGGAACTGTAACCTACAGGTGGAACTTTCAAGATATAAAAGAGCTTGTACCAGAGCCTGGAATGCCGGAAATTTCAAGGGTTGCCATGAGACTTCTTTTCTCAACCATGAGATCTTGGAAGGATGTATCCAAATGGTACTACAGGCTTTCTGAGCCGAAACTCAAGCCCACCCATAGCATCATTCAAAAGGTGACAGAGCTTACCAAAAACAAACAATCTGATATGGACAAGATCAAGGCCCTGTTCTTTTTTGTATCGAGAAAGATAAGGTACATGGGGCTTATAGAGGAGGCAAAGCGCCCAGGCTTTGAGCCCCATGAGGTAGGCCTTACCTTTGAAAGAAGATATGGAGTCTGCCGCGACAAGGCAGCACTTCTGGTTGCCATGCTACGGGTGGCAGGCTTTAGGGCAGCCCCCGTACTTGTAAAGGCAGGAGGAAAGCTGGATAAGGAGATTCCGGTTCCCTATTTCAATCATGCAGTTGCGGCCATACTTGGCAAAAATCGGAAACCTTTCCTCTTTCTTGATCCAACATCTGAGACGAGCAACCAGTTTCTTCCAGACTACGAACAGGACTCTTCGTGTCTTCCAGCCATAAAAGAAGGCTCGGATCTCCTCCTGACTCCAATAAATCCTCCTTGGAAAAACTTCCTCACAATGGAAATCCACGACAAGATCGACCGAAACGGAAACCTCGCAGGAACCATAAAGGTTCAGACAGGAAATTTTATTGACACAGCATTTAGAAGCATCCTCATGCCAAGGTCTGAGGATCAACAAAAAAAATTCCTTGAGGCATTCATCATGAAAAGACGCCCTGGCATACGCATAAGTGAACTTTCATGGACAGATCCATCAAAGACCCAAATGCCATTCTCATTCAAATGCAGCTTCACCATAAAAAACGCAGCAGCCCAAGATCGCATCTATCCCATTAGTCTGTCACAAGAACTTGGACTTTTGGACAACTGGATACTTTCAAAGGCCTCTATGACCAGCCGTCGTTACCCCCTTCGCTTGGACTATGCCATTAAAACGGTAATCAGAGAAACATTGGAGATAATGGACGACTCTATCCAAGTGGTACTGCCGGATACAAGGGATATCTCCTCTGGCCAGATGCTTTTTTCAACTACATTTTCCATGGCTGGAAACAGGCTTGATATAGAAAGGGCCTTTATAAACAAGGCCCTTGAAATAGCTCCAGAGCGTTATCAAGACATCCTGAACATCCAGGCAGAGCTTATAAAGGACAGCTACATGCCCCTTTTACTTAAAAAGGAGAAAAAATAATGGCAAATAAATATAATAGCAGAAAATTGCTTGTTTTTTCAGCATTTATTGCCTTTTATGTCCTATTTGGTTGCTTCACATGTTTTGCAATGGGAGGCTCCCATAAAAAGGAAATGGTGGATGCCCTGGTGCTTCTGATAGATAAAGAGTACCAGGTAGGTCCCTCTGGCAATTATACCCTCACCCTCCACGTAAAGACCTTGATAAAAACCTACAGGGGCAGAAAGAGTTGGGCTGATTTTCGCACAACCTACAACAGCAAATTTGAACGGATTAAGGTGATAAAGGCCCTTACCATCAGGCCTGATGGCAAAAAAATAGAGGTAACCCCAAAAGAGATACACGATCTTACCGACCCTTCAACCCAAAGGGCTGCCATCTTTTCTGGTGAAAGGCTAAAGGTGATAAACTTTCCTTCAGTTGAAGAAGGATGCACTGTGGAACTTGTCCTTGAAAAACGCTCAAGGCTTGGATTGTGGGCAGTAGAGCCTTTTGTCCTAAGGGACCCTGTCATACAAAAGCGTGTCTCTGTATCTGCACCTAAGGATGTGAAACTTGAATATCATCTTGAGTCAAAGAATGTTGAATTTGCCAAAGAGTCCAAAGGTGACAAGGTAACGTACAGATGGATTGGAAGAAACCTTGAAAGAATCATCCCGGATCCTATGATGCCTCCTATTGAGAATCGGCCAGACACCCTTATCTTTACTACAATGAGGTCATGGAAGGAGGTGGGCAGTCTTTTTGAAGGATTTCTCAGGGATCATCATGCCAATGCCTTTTCCTCGCTTTCCAGAACCGATCCTATTGAGACCCAAAAAGACGCAAAGGCAATCTATCTTTTTGTGAAAAAAAGGATTGAGATCTTTCCAATCTCATTTTTCTATTCCACCATGTCCTTTTCATCACCCCAAGAGACAATGGCCCGGGGTTATGGCTCCCAAATAGATGCGGTTTTACTTTTTAGGAAATTGCTTGAACAAAAAGGCATAGAATCAAAAATTGTTGCTGCAAACTCCCATGGGATCTGGCTTAAAGGGCTAAAAGACTGCCACGCCCCTTTGTTCTTTAACACGTTCGTAATTAATGCCCAGGGACTTTTCTTTTCCTTTGACATGAAGGAATCCCCACCTGGCATAACTGGACTTGACGGTCAGCTTGGACTTGACATAGCAAGTGGCAAGTTTGTCACAATAAGGGACGTTGTTCAAAAGGAATCCATGCAAGACTTCAAACTTACACTATCCTCTCCTTCTTCCTTTGAGGCAGACTACAGAGGGAGATTTTCAGGCATGGCGGCTGTTTCCATGAAAAATTCCTTTAAAGACCTTACGCCTGCTGAATTTCTGAAAAGAAGCTCCATCTTTTACCACTCGCTACACCCCCTTTCAGAGCCTCTGTCTCCACTGCAGGTGACCGGACTTGACCAGGGATCCCATGAGGTGGCCATATCGGCAAAATACCAGGTAAACAACTTTGATGTAAAAACTGGCAAGCTTCATCTCTTCCCCACCAGGTCTTCCGGTATCCTTGGTGCCCTTTCAAGGCTTCTTCCAGAAAGATCAAACGATCTTTTCATCAAACAGCCCCAGAAAGATTGTGTTAAAATTACCATAAGACTACCTGCCTCCCTGACATTTTTGAAAATTCCCCAAAACACGTCAGGACAGATAGGGCCTTTTTCATGGAAAAACCATTGCGACATCCATGACCACACACTTTCTTGCACAAAAAGTTTTTGGACCAGGAGAGGGTTTGTAAGGCTTGGCAAACAGTTTCAGGATCTTTACGAAGCAGTCCAACACCTGATGGATCCTCGGACTAACAGCTATCCGTTTATCCAGTCGGTTTGGCATTCTCGGCAGCATCAGGAGGTTAAAGGCTATGAAGGCAATGGTGCTTGAACGTCAAGGCGAGAGGCTAAAATACAAGACGGTCCCAAGACCTGAACCAATGGAGAAACAGGTTCTGATAAAGATCGAGGCATGCGGGGTATGCAGGACTGATCTTCACATCATTGATGGCGAACTAAAAAACCCCAAGCTGCCTCTTATTCTTGGGCATGAAATCGTTGGAAGGGTGGAAGAGCTTGGCCCTGGTGCCAACAAATTCATGAAGGGGCAAAGGGTCGGGGTTCCATGGCTTGGCTATGCATGCGGAAGGTGCAAATATTGCAAAGAAGGACTTGAAAATCTTTGCGATAACGCCCTCTTTACAGGCTACACCCTTGATGGCGGATATGCCCAGTACTGCTGTGCCCATGAAGACTTCATTTTGCAGATCCCTGAGGGCTACTCCAGTGAAAAGGCAGCCCCTCTTCTTTGTGCAGGGCTTATCGGTTACAGGTCCTATTCGAAGGCGCAGGAGGCAGAACGGATAGGGCTTTACGGTTTTGGTGCCTCTGCCCACATTATTTGCCAGATTGCTGCTTACGAAGGCAAAAGGGTCTACGCCTTTACAAGGGATGGAGACAGGGAAAAACAGGAGTTTGCAAAAAGGATCGGGGCCTACTGGGCCGGAGGATCTTCCACAATGGCCCCGGAACCGCTTGATGCAGCAATAATCTTTGCACCAGTTGGAAGCCTTGTGGTTCGTGCCCTCCAGTCCACAGACAAGGCAGGAAAAGTAGTATGTGCCGGCATATACATGAGTGACATCCCCTCCTTTCCATATTCCCTTCTTTGGGAGGAAAGACAAATTGGTTCTGTTGCAAACCTCACCAGAGAAGACGGCAAATCATTCATGCAGGTTGCTGCAAAGGTTCCCATTGAGCTTCACACCACTGCCTTTGAACTTTGTAAGGCAAATGAGGCAATTGATGCCATAAGAGGCGGCAAGATAAAGGGTGCGGCAGTCCTGATACCTGAAGAGGATGAACATGCAGCTTGATACAGTGATTTCTCAGATTAATTCCTTCGTATGGGGTCCGTACATGCTTGGACTCCTTGTTGGGACAGGTATATACCTTACTATCAGATTAGATTTCATTCAGTTTAAAAAAATTGCACCTGCGCTTAAACTGATTCTACAAAATAAGAAAGAGGGGGCTGGCAAGGGCGACATAACCCCCCTTCAGGCCCTTACCACTGCACTTTCAGCCACAATAGGAACGGGCAATATTGCAGGAGTGGCAACTGCAATCTTTCTTGGGGGGCCAGGAGCCATATTCTGGATGTGGATCTGTGCAGTTTTTGGAATGGCCACCAAGTTTGCAGAGGCGGTTCTGGCAGTAAAATTCAGAAGGGTGTTGCCAGATGGAACCATGCAGGGAGGCCCTATGCTTTATATCTCCGAAGGCCTTGGGCTGAAATGGCTTGGATGGCTCTTTGCCCTCATGGGTGCGGTTGCAGCCTTTGGAATTGGAAGCATGGTGCAGTCAAACTCAGTTGCCGTTGTAGTAAAAGAGCACTGGCAGATTCCGGAGCCACTTACAGGAGTGGTGCTGGCCCTTTTGACCGGTGCAGTTATTATAGGTGGTATAAAAAGAATCGGAAAGGTTACGGAAAAACTCGTCCCCTTTATGGGCATATTCTATGTGGCTGGTGCCCTGGCCATTTTAATTGCAAAGGCTGCTGCAATACCAGGGGCAATATTACAGATAATAAGCCATGCCTTTACCCCCATAGCAGGTGCAGGTGGTTTTGCAGGTGCAACAGTTGCCCAGGCAATAAGATTTGGCGTGGCACGCGGGGTTTTTTCTAATGAGGCAGGGCTTGGAAGTGCACCCATAGCCCATGCTGCTGCCAAAACAAAAGACCCTGTGCGTCAGGGGCTCATTGCCATGACAGGTGTTTTTTTCGACACCATTATAATCTGCACCATGACGGCACTTGTTATACTTACCACTGGAGTTTGGGAAAACGGCATGACATCAAGTTCCCTCACCTACTCTGCCTTTGAGGCAGGACTTCCTGGAATAGGTGGCTATATCGTCACTGTGGGGCTTGCCATATTTGCATACTCCACCATGATAGGCTGGGCCTACTACGGTGAAGAATGTATCGAATACATACTTGGAATAAAGGCTCGGATGCCCTACAGGTTCATATTTTGTGCTGTAATTGCAATTGGGGCATTTCAAAAGGTTGATCTTGTCTGGAATTTCTCAGATACCATGAATGGTGCAATGGCCATACCAAACCTCATTGGTCTCCTTGGCCTAAGTGGCCTCCTTGCAAGGGAAACCAAAAAGAGGCTAAAAGAGGCATCAGCTTAAGGTGCCCCCTTCCGTCTGGGAAAAGGGCACCAATTTTTGACCAAAATTAGGCCTTGTGCTCTCCAAGGATCGCCTTTAGATCCTCATCTGGTGTCTTTATTGGCATAATATTGTAGTTCTCCACCAGTACATTAAGAACATTTGGCGTTATGAATGCTGGAAGTGATGGTCCAAGCCTCATATTCTTTATTCCAAGGGCCAAGAGGGAAAGAAGTATTGCAACTGCCTTCTGCTCGTACCATGAAAGTACCATGGCAAGGGGGAGGTCGTTCACCGTGCATCCAAAGGCATTTGCAAGGGCAGAGGCTATTTGGATGGCAGAATAGGCGTCGTTACATTGGCCAATATCAAGCAGTCTTGGAATGCCCTCAATGTCGCCAAGCTTCTTATCGAAAAAACGGAATTTGCCACATGCAAGGGTTAGAACTATACAGTCTTCCGGAACCTTTTCCACAAATTCCGTGTAGTAGTTTCTTCCTGGCTTTGCACCATCACATCCTGCCACAAGGAAGAAGTGCCTTATCTTACCATCCTTCACCGCACCTATAACTTTGTCTGCTACAGAAAGGACAGCGTTTCGTGCAAAACCTACCATCACGGTGCCTTTGTCCGTATCCTCTCTAAAGCCCTCACACTCAAGGGCCTTTTCGATGACAGGGGTAAAATCTTTATCTGGAATGTGTTTAACACCAGGCCAGCCAACAAGACCAGTGGTGAAGATACGATCAAAATAGGATTCCCTTGGCTTTTGGATGCAGTTTGTGGTCATTACTATTGGACCTGGAAAGGCATCAAACTCCTTTGCCTGGTTCTGCCAGGCAGTACCGTAGTGGCCATAAAAGTGAGGATACTTTTTGAGCTCCGGATATCCATGACACGGAAGCATCTCACCATGAGTGTATACGTTTATGCCCTTTCCTTCTGTCTGCTTAAGGATCAGTTCAAGGTCCCTAAGATCGTGACCAGAAACCAGAATGGCCTTTCCCTTCTTGGCACCAAGAGGGACCTCAGTAGGAACAGGATGACCGTAGGCCTCTGTATTGGCAGCATCCAAAAGCTCCATCGCCTTCAGATTCGCCTCTCCAGTCTTAAGAGCAAGGCCTACCCATTCGTTCAGATCCATGTCCTTGTCCAGGGTCTTGGCAAAGATTTCATGAATGGTCTTGTAATGGTCAGGGTCTTCCTTGCCAAGGATATGGGCATGATCAGTATAGGCGCATACGCCCTTTAGACCATAAACAATGGTTTCCCTAAGGGAGCGCCTGTCTTCGTCAAGATCACCGTTTGAAAGCACACCATGCATCTCACCCTGACGAACCATCTCTTCCTTGTTATTTCCAAGCTCGAATGTAGCAGGGCCTTCTGGGAAATCCGTCTTTCCACCTGCCGCCTTTACCTTTTCCTTGAGTTCATCTCTAAGCCCAACACATTTTCTGAGGAGGTTAACGAAACGATCAGGGTCAAAATCGACATTTGTAAGGGTGGAAAAAACCGCCTCACATGTAAAGACATTGACATCCTTATCATTTATGCCGACCTTGTGTCCTTCGACTGCCACCTGGGAAAGTCCCTTGATGGCGTATATCAGAAGATCCTGAAGGGCTGCAACATCGGGCTGCTTTCCGCAAACCCCTATCTTTGTGCAACCTTTGCCTTGGGCTGTCTGTTCACACTGGAAACAAAACATGACTCTCACCTCTTCTTTATTTATTTCTCCCTGGTTGAGGGAGATTTAGTTCATCAAGGAGGCTCTCAAGGCCGGTCTTTGCCAAGATCGCCCCAAGTCTTTCACCTTTTGCACATCTTTTCTTGTAGAAGGAAACCACTTTTTTGACCACCTCAACAGCAGAGTCTGTTGAAAATATCCCAGGAAGCTCAAAACCAAGCTGAGGACGCCTCCCAAGCTTTCCTCCAACCAGGATACGAAACCCCTCTTTGCCCCTTTGAATGGCCGACGTTGGACAAACCTGGGCACAACTTCCACAATAAAGACACTGCTCTTCCCTGAAAGCTATCATTCCATGGTCAGGCAAGCAGGCATCTTCCTGACAAACCTCTATACAGGCATTACAACCTTGGCACTTGCTGAGATTCACGACTGGAGCAACCGCACCTATGAGGCCAACATCGACTATCTGGGGCCTTGAACAGCTATTTGGGCAAAAGGATACAGAGACGCGAAACTCGTTGTGCACCTTCATTGGGTGAGAAAGCTTCTTGCTCAAAAATTCCTTTAGGCCCTGTTTCTCAAGGAAATATTCTATTTTTTCAACAATATTTGTTTCACCAAGGGTCCTGTTGGGACATCCATTTGCACCAAGACATGCCTCTACGGAAAATCCCTTAAGCTCCCTTTCCATATTGTTCATAAATGACTGCCTGCATGCCTCTATATGCTCATTTAAAATGAGCTTGACCCCATGCTGGTTGGCATAGTCTTCTACCTTTTTCCGCACCATTTTTCTTATGAAAAATGGCACGCGTTTCATGGTCTTCTCTGCTTCCTTGCTCCACTTCATGTCAAAAGCACCATCATGCATCCATGATAAA
>JALSQG010000099.1 GCA_026985565.1 Deltaproteobacteria bacterium | reverse complement strand
TGGGGCACATGGGGGATTCCAAGATTCTACCACTGCTGCATAAGAGAGGGAATAATACCCATAGTAGGGGCAAGAATAGAGCTTTACCGTGCAGGCTGGGTCATCGTTTTGGCAAGGGATCTCAAGGGTTATGGAAACATATGCAGGCTTATCTCCATGGCCCTTATGAGAAAAAAGGATGGCAAAAGGAACAGGCCCATTCTTCTTGAAGAGGAACTTTCCTCATTCAAAGATGCCATCCTTTGTATATGCGCATGTAATGGCTCAAGCCTTCGGGATCTTGCAGCAAAAGGGCGTTATGAAAAATGTCTTGATATTGTGAGTAGGCTTCAAAAGGTGTTCGGTGAAAAGGCCCTCTTTCTTTCGCTTCAGAAAAATATTTCCTCTGACAACATGGCAAACGAGCTCTTAATACATCTTGCCAAAAAATTAGGCATATCCCCCATTGCCACAAACCACACTGCATATCTTAAAAGGGGTGACTTTCAGATTCACAGGATACTCGTTCATATACAGAGAAATCACCATCACAAAGATGTCTTGCCCCTGCCAAATGACACCTTTTTTCTTCTCTCCAGGAAGGATGCCATTAAAAGGCTTGGCGAAGAGACATCTGTTTATGCAACATGTGATATTGCCAAGATGTGCAGTTCGTTTTCCTTTCCAAAAGGAAGGCTCCATCCACCTCTTTTTAGAAAAAGACAGGAGGCAGATCATATTCTTTCCAGGAAGGCCCTCATGGCCCTTGCAAGAAAAAGGCCCATTACGCCTCCAGCCTATATAACCGTCCTACAAAAAGAGCTTGAGATAGTAAAGAAAAAGGGTCTTTCAGACTTCTTTCTCCTTGTTCACCAAATATGCGAGGTTGCCAAAAAGAAACGGATAAGACACTCCATAAGGGGCTCTGCCGCTGGCTCTCTCCTTGTGCACCTTCTCCACAACGGCCCGGATCCAATAAAACATGGCCTGCTTTTTGAACGTTTCATAAACGATGGTAGAAACGACCTGCCTGATATCGATATTGATTTTGATTCCAGCAGACGGGATGAGATCACAAGATGGGTGATGGAGCGCTTCTGTAAAAACATGGAAGAACAGGGCAAGCTGACAGGAAACAATATGCAGGCGGCCCTTGTTTCTACCATACACACCTTGAGGGTGAGGGGTGCGGTCAGGCTTGCAGCAAGGGCAATGGGCTATCCGCTTAGGGAGATAGACATACTTTCCAAATGCCTGCCTTGGTCCCTTAGGGGAATACCACTTCTTGAGGCCATAGAGAGGCTTCCAGAGCTCAAGGATTCACCCCTTAGACACGAAGAGGCCCTTCTTTGCGTGGCCTCTTCCATCGAAGGGCTTCCCTTTCAGGCATCGGTACACCTTGGAGGCGTGCTTCTGGTTCCGGATCATATCAATGACTGGTGTGCAGTTTTTCGTTCCAACAAGGGATTTCCTGTGGCACAGATGGACAAGGACGATGTGGACATGCTTGGACTTTTGAAGCTGGATCTTCTATGTCTGAGGATGCATACGGCCATAGAAAAGGCTGCCAAGGCCCTTCAGAAGGAAAAGATTAGCATCTCCATAGATCATTTGCCTGCTTACGATAAAAAAACCTTTGATCTTCTTTGTTCAGGAGACAGCCTTGGCGTCTTCCAGCTCGAATCTTCTGGGCAGAGAAACCTTGTGGGTAGACTACAGCCAAGGTGCTTTGACGACATTGTGATAGAGATATCCCTTTTCAGGCCAGGGCCTGTAAAGTCAGACATGGTAAACAGGTTTCTGAGGAGAAGGGATGGCCTTGAAAAAAAGGATTATCTTCACCCCACACTTTCAGACATCCTTGCCCCCACATGCGGAGTGATAGTGTTTCAGGAACAGGTGCTAAGAATAGTTCACCGTTTTGCTGGTTTTTCCTATGCTGATGCAGACGCTTTCAGACGGGCCATGACAAAGGACAGATCAAAGGGAGAGATGTCCAGGCTGAAGGCCGCATTCATAAGGGGGGCAATGAAAATGGGTCACACCAAGGCCCTTTCCGAGCTGGTATTTGAACGGATAGCCGCCTTTGCTGCCTACGGCTTTTGCAAGGCCCATGCAGTAGCCTTTGCCCATATAACCTGGCAAAGTGCATGGTTAAAGGCCCATTATCCAAGGGCATTCTACCTGGGGCTTTTGAATGCTGGCCATGTTGGTTCCTACCCGCCCTTTGTGATCCTGAATGAGGCAAGGAGAAAGGGGATCGCTATACTTTCTCCCCACGTGAACAAAAGTGCCCTGGAATACGAGGCAGAAAGAGAAGGCATAAGGGTGCCCCTACATGTCATAAAGGGCATAGGCATGGAGTCAGCAAGACGCATCTTTGAAGAAAGAAAACGGAACGGAAACTTCAGTAGCTGGAAAGACTTTTTTTCAAGGATACGCCTGCCAGTTAAGGCCCGCTACGGGATAATATTTTCAGGAGCCCTCCTGGGGCTTCCAATAGAGACGGCATCTGTGGAAAGTGAGCATGGAAGAAAGGCTGCTTGAACGGATGATCCTTGAACACAATTTCATGGATGTCTATTGCAGCATCCATCCAATGAGCCTTCTTAGAAAGAGGCTTTCTGAAAAAGGGGCAGTCTCTGCCTCCTGCCTTTCCCGTATGCCTTCTGGATCCCTAATCTTAATTGCCGGCCTTGTCATATTCTTCCATACCCC
>JALSQG010000098.1 GCA_026985565.1 Deltaproteobacteria bacterium | reverse complement strand
AAAACATAAATCTTCTTGCAAAAGGTCTTTTGTTTTACTAAAAGATTCATCTCGACAATCCATTTATCTTCTTCGCACATCCAGATATGGAAGGCTAAAATAATCGGAAGGAGTTTTTCCAATGCCCAAGGCCTTAAAATGGAAGTTTGCTCTTCTTGCGTTTCTCATGGTCAGTTCCGTGGTTCTTGTACTTCCATCCTTTTATCCAAACACCCCTGACTGGTTCAAAAAATATGTGTATCAGGAGGGTCTTAAGCTCGGTCTGGATCTTCAGGGTGGCATGCATCTGATCCTGAAGGTTGACGTTGATCAGGCAGTACGTAATGCGGCCCAGCTTGCAGCCCAGGATCTTAAGGATGCACTTAAGCGCCAGGGGATAACCATAGTCAGGCGTAAAAGCGAAAATCCTGATGAAATCCTGATAGCAGTTCCCAATAAGAGCTCTCTTGAACGAATAAAAGAGGTCATTGAGCAGGATTTCCCCAACCTTGTCATTAAGAGCGTTAATGAGGAGTCGAGATTCCCAACCATAGCCTTGGCACTTTCCTCAAAGGAGGAAAAGTTCATAAGGGAGCATGCAGTCGAACAGTCTCTTGAGATAATCCGTAACAGGATTGATCAGTTCGGAGTGACAGAGCCTGTCATAGTGCGGCAGGGTGAAGAAGAGATAGTGGTGCAGCTGCCAGGGATCAAGGATCCTAAAAGGGCTATCAAGCTCATAGGACAGACCGCACAGCTTGAATTCAAGCTGGTGGACGATGATGCCAACATAGATCTTGGAAGTCTTATCAGGAAGGCCATAGAGGAAGGCAGACTTTCAAGAAACTATACGGTTAAGCAGCTAAATGCAGTTCTTAAAGGTCAGATCCCCCGCGGGGACAAGATATATATGATGAAGCGGGTAGACGAGCGAACAGGAGCTGTAAGGAATGTCCCCATACTGCTTAAGGATAAAACCTTGATGACAGGGGATGCCGTTAAGACAGCACATGTACGTATCGGCGGAACGTACAACGAGCCCTATGTGGCCCTCGAACTTACAGACAGAGGGGCCCGCATATTTGAGAAGATAACAGGCGAAAATGTGGGCAAACGCCTTGCAATAGTGCTCGATGGAGTGGTGCGCTCCGCCCCTGTGATTCGAGAAAAGATTGGAGGCGGGCACGCCCAGATTTCTGGTTCATTCACCCACGAAGAGGCGGCAGATCTTGCCATAGTTCTTAGGGCAGGTGCCCTTCCTGCGCCGGTCAAGATTATTCAGAACGTAACCGTTGGCCCATCTCTAGGGCGAGATTCTATTCAAAAGGGCCTTATTTCCGGTGTGGCAGGTGCCATTTTCGTAATAATCTTTATGATCATCTATTATCGCCTATCCGGTTTCATTGCAGACATTGCCGTTCTGCTCAATCTGGTCTTTCTAATGGCCATACTTGCCCTTTTTCAGGCAACCCTTACCCTGCCTGGTATTGCAGGTATTATCCTTACCATTGGTATGGGTGTAGACTCCAATGTGCTCATATTTGAGCGAATGCGAGAGGAAAAGGCACTGGGGAAGCCGCTTAAGGCCTTTATTGATGGTGGTTACGACAAGGCCTTTTGGACCATTGTGGATGCCCATGTCACTACTTTGATTACTGCCCTGGCGCTCTTTCTCTTTGGAACCGGCCCCATCAAAGGATTTGCCGTTACCTTGTCGGCGGGTATCATTATTAACCTGTTCACAGCAATTTACGCCACCAGGTGGGTCTACGATTGGCTCCTGTATAAAAATGCCATAAAAGACCTTTCATTCTTACAAATAGTGGGGAAGACTAATATCGACTTTATTGGAAAAAAGAACATATCTTTGGCCATTTCCGCAGTCCTAGTGCTTACAGGAATTGTGGCCTTTATTCAGATAAACAGAGGTGCTGCAAACCTCGGTGTGGATTTTGCCGGTGGAACCATGGTTCAGTACAAGTCAGATAAGCCATTTGCCCTTGAATCAGTAAGAAAGGCCCTTGTTAAGGCTGGCATAAAGGGTTATGCCCTTCAGGAGGTGCCAAAGGAGCATATACTCATAGTCAGGGTGAAAAAATCTGTGGCTACAGTTGGAGATATTGAAGAAAATATCACCAAGGCCCTTAAGCAGGGACTGCCAAATTATAAGTTCTCCATAGAGAGCAAGACAGAGATTGGCTCAACCGTGAGCAAGGAGCTTAGAAGAAAGGCAATTGTTGCCATCCTTATATCCCTTGCAGGCATCATCGGATATCTGGCCTTCAGGTTCAATATCAGTTTTGGTGTGGCTGCAGCCATTGCAACGTTTCATGACGTGCTTGCAGTCTTGGGCGTGTTCTATATCCTTAACAAGGAGATAAACCTTCTTATCGTCACCGCTCTTCTTACCCTTGCAGGCTACTCCCTGACAGATACAGTTGTTGTATTCGACAGGATAAGGGAAAACATGAAACGTTACAGAAAGCTTTCTTTTGCTGAGATAATTAACAGAAGCGTAAACGAGATGCTTAGCAGGACCATAATCACCTCGCTTACAACCCTTATCGTGGTGCTTTCTCTTTACTTTTTCGGAGGAGTTGTTATTCACGATTTTGCCTTTGCCCTTGTACTTGGAATAATAGTGGGAACCTACTCGTCTGTATTTGTTGCAAGCCCCATCGTCTACATGTGGCACAAGGGCAAGGCGCCAAGATAGGGGCCTTGCAGGCCGTTAGCAGCTTCAGCATGACATGGCGCATTTAGAGATCAAAGGCGGGCGTGCCTTAAAGGGAACCATCCGTATAAGCGGTGCTAAGAATGCCGCACTGCCGATCCTTTCTGCCACTCTTCTTTCAGAAGGCCGTTTTAAGCTAAGGCAGGTCCCTGAGCTTGAAGATGTACGCATCCTCATAGAACTGCTTAGAGAGCTTGGAGTTAGCGTACAGTATAGAGAGCAGGGAACTGTTTTTGTGGATTCATCAAAACTTGAAAGCTTTGAGGCCCCTTATGACCTTGTTAGACGTATGAGGGCATCGGTCCTGGTGCTTGGTCCTCTTGTGGCAAGGCTTGGAAAGGCAAGGGTATCACTTCCCGGAGGCTGCGCCATTGGTGCAAGGCCCATAGATTTTCACCTAAAGGGCCTTGAGCTTATGGGTGCAAAGCTTGAGATCAGGGAAGGCTTTGTGGAGGCAAGGGCAAACAGGCTTGAAGGTGCGCGCATATATTTTGATATCCCCTCTGTAACAGGCACGGAAAATCTAATGATGGCCGCTTCTTTGGCAAAAGGCAATACGGTTATAGAAAATGCGGCACGAGAGCCCGAAGTGGTGGCTCTTGGCAGACTGTTGCAAGACATGGGGGCCAAGATAAAAGGCCTTGGGACCGATACCATTAAGATCGAGGGAACGAAGACCTTGCGTCCTGCTACATGTACAATCATTCCCGACAGGATAGAGGCAGGGACCTACCTTATGGCCGTGGGGGCAGCTGGAGGGGAGCTTATTATCGAAAACTGCGTGCCAGAGCATTTAGAGGCGGTCATCCTGAAACTTAAGGCAGCCGGCCTTAAGATAAAGGTGATAGATGCGGACAAGATCAAGGTGAAGAGAAGAAGACGTTTGTGCAGCGTGGATGTAAAGACCCAGCCCTATCCAGGCTTCCCAACCGATCTTCAGGCCCAGATCATGGTCTTGATGTCAACCGCAGGGAAACTTAGTGTTATCACTGAGACCATTTTCGAAAACAGGTTTATGCATGTGGCAGAGCTAAAAAGACTTGGAGCAGATATTAAAGTGGAAGGCAGAAGCGCAATCGTTAGAGGGGTCAAACATCTTAACGGCGCACCAGTAATGGCCACGGATCTAAGGGCAAGTGCAAGTCTGGTGCTTGCAGGGCTTGGTGCAAAAGGTACCACCATCGTTCAGGGCCTTCATCATCTCGACAGAGGTTATGAGCGAATGGATGAGAAGCTGTCTGCAGTCGGAGCCCGCATCAAACGGGTAAACGGTACGCCGGTACAGGAAGGAAAGATGTCATGACAACCGGCTCACAAGGTCGCCTCACAGATAGTCACGGCCGTCAAATAACATACCTTCGTCTTTCCATCACAGACAGGTGCAACCTTCGCTGTTTCTACTGCATGCCCCAGGCAGATTTCAACTGGATGCCTCCCCAAAAGATACTTCGTTTCGAAGAGATTGTTCAGATAGTTAGGGTGCTTGCATCCCAGGGGGTTAAGAAGGTCCGTTTTACAGGAGGCGAGCCCCTCGTGCGTAAGGACGTGGTGAAGCTTGTGGCTGATGTGAGCAGTCTCGTTGGTATAGAGGAGGTGTGTCTTACTACAAATGGGGTGCTTTTGAGATCCATGGCCAACGGGCTATATGATGCAGGTCTTAGACACCTCAACATAAGCCTGGATACTCTAAAACCTGAGCGTTTCTTGGCAATCACTGGCAGGGATTTTTTCGACGAGGTCTGGAAAGGTATCGAAAAGTGTATCCATCTTGGTTTTTCTCCTGTAAAGATAAACTTTGTAATGATGAGGGGTAAAAATGACGATGAAATAGTAGATTTTGTTAGGCTCACTGAGCGTCTTCCAATAGATGTACGCTTTATCGAATTTATGCCAATTGGAAAACATTCAAAATGGGGCAGGAATTATTTTATCTCCTCAGACGAGGCACTTGGGAGAATAGAAAAGGAATTTGGCAGGCTTCTTCCTGTTGAACGCACAAAGGATTCAGGCCCTGCACAGATGTACAGGTTTGAAAAAGGTAAAGGTAAGATAGGGTTTATTAGCCCCTTGAGTCATCGCTTTTGCTCTTCCTGTAACAGATTGAGGATCACAGCCGATGGTAGGGTGCGGCTTTGTCTTTTTTCAGATATTGAAATTGGCCTTAGGGAGAGGCTTAGAAAAGGTGTAACTGATGATGGCCTTGCACAGATTTTTTCTGATATAATAACAAAAAAACCGGCCAGGTATTTGACGAACCAAACGGATGTGCCATCTTGCAACAGGCAGATGTCTTCCATAGGTGGATAGACATAGACTCAAGTTAGGAGGCAGCAATGATCGTCCTTGAGGACCTACTTTATACTGAGGATCATATGTGGGTGAGGCCAGATGATACAGGCAACAAGGCTGTTATCGGCCTGACAGATTATGGTCAGGAACGCATAGGTATGGTCAGCTCCATTGACCTTCCAAGCCCGGAAGACGAGTTTGTGGAAACAGACGTGTTTGCCACTGTGGAAAATGCGGTTGGAGAGATTACAGAGCTTCTTTGCCCCATATCTGGACGGGTTCTTACTGTAAACGAGATGCTCATGGATGCCCCAGAGGCAATTAATGAGGATCCTTACGATGACGGCTGGATTATGGTTATGGAAATTGCCCAGCCGGAAGAACTGGACGATTTAATGGGGCCTGAGGATTATGAAAAGTACGTGGAAGAGGCACGGATAAAAGACGAAGAGATCCTGGACGAAGAGGATGAAGATGTGCTGGAGGTGGAGGAGTAATGTCCAGGATTGCCTTTTTGTTTCCCGGTCAGGGTTCTCAGTATGTTGGCATGGGAGAGGATCTGTTAAATTCCTATGAATTTGCGCCAAGGCTTTTTGAAGAGGCCGAGGCCGCAACAGGGCTTGATATAAAGGAACTTTGTACCAAGGGTCCGATGGATGAGCTTACCCGTACCATAAACCTTCAGCCATGTTTGACCACTGTTGACATCCTTTGTGCCATGGCCCTTATGGATGAAGGTGTAAAACCGGACATGGTAGCTGGTCATAGCCTTGGTGAATATCCCGCCCTTTGGGCATGTGATGTGTTGGATTTTTCTTCGTGCCTAAAGCTTGTAAAAGAGCGTGGCCAACTCATGGAAGAGGCAGCCCTTGAAAGGCCAGGGGCAATGGCAGCAATCATAGGAGTTGAGGCTGGAGCTCTTGATGATTTGATAAAAAAGGTTTTGGACGGCAGGGATGGGGTCCTTTCTACTGCCAATCACAATTCCAGAGAGCAGATTGTGGTTACAGGCCACAGGGAACTTGTAGATGTCTTATGCGGCGAGGTGAAGAAGCTTGGGAAAAAGGCCATTATGTTGAAGGTTTCAGGTGGATATCACAGTAGTCTGATGGATGAGGCTGCAGCGAGATTCAAGGTGTTACTAACCGGCACGGATTTTCATGATCCAACCGTTCCTTTATATTCAAATGTGAGTGCTGAGCCCGAGACCGACAGGGAATCCATATTGAATCTGATGATAGAGCAGATGCGGAAACCGGTACGTTGGTATGAGATAGTAAACAACATGTATCGTGACGGTGTAAGAATATTCATAGAGACAGGGCCCAAAAAGGTGCTATCGAATCTTGTTAGAAAATCCATTGATGCAAAGGACGTAAAGGTCTTCAATGTGGAAAAGTCCGAAGACATAAAGAATCTTAAAAGGGAGCTGTCTTTTTGATCAAAGGAGGATAGGGTGTTTTATTTTCAGAGAAAGAACAACAAACCAGTTGACTTGGAGTGCAGGCTTTGTGGGAGTCAGCTTGAGATTTGCAGGAGGTGACGTTCTGTAGCCTTGAGGTGTCAAGGCTGCGGAAAGATTTTTTCAATTGGAGAATATGCAGATGAGATGTCAGATGAATTGATTAAACAGCTTGCATATACAAGGGTGGACAGGATCTAAATAAAAAGGGCTCCGTGGGAGCCCTTTTTGCAAATACAAAAACGTAATGATCTTAGCAGCCTTCAACCTTAGCAGCCTTTTTAACCTTGATCTTAACCGAGTCGCCAGCCTTTGCCTTGCACTCGTCCTTGAGCTTGATTACAAGCTGTCCACCTTCATTTTTGACGACCTCGCCCTTGCATTTTGCAGCAAGGCTTACTCCTGAAAGGCCAACGGTGAAGAAAAGTGCCAAAACCAGGGATGTGATTGATTTACGCATGACTTCCTCCTTTTCCTTAGATTGAAATGTACTAATGACAAGACTACAGTAATGTTTTACTATACGATGGTTTAGTCTGTGTCAAGTACTTAAGTGAAATAGCACTCAAAATTATTATGCAAAGTTTTAAGGTTCCAATCAAAGAGCTGTCCAGTGGAGCATCAAGAGGCCAAAGTGGCGAGCATCCATTGAAGCTTCTCCTTGATTTGGTGCTTAAGCTCAATTCGGCCTTTGTCACTGCCAAAGAACTGGATGAGATCTTTAGTGCTATCCTGGCAGGGGCAACTGCAGGTGAGGGTCTTGGATTCAACAGGGCCTTCTTGTTTCTTGTGAATGAGAGCAAGAAAACTTTAAGAGGCCGATTTGGCTTGGGTCCGCAAGATCATGCAGAGGCAAACGATATCTGGGGTTGCATTTCGTCTCAGGGCCTCGACCTTTTTGAGATTTTAAAAGGAGTCAAGGACAAGCTAAGTGACGATAATCAGCCCCTGAATCGTTTTGTTAGGACCATTGAGATCCCTCTTTCATGTGTTGATAACGGTCTTGTAAAAACATTACTCGATAATAAGGCATTCGTTATCACCGATACTCCCAGGGTGGATGCCATTCACTCTCAGGAGCTTTGTAAGGTCTTTGGCGTTGGAGAGTTGGCAGTCGCCCCTATTTTTTCACATGGGAAGGAATATGGGGTTGTTGTGGCAGATAACATATTTACTAAGGCTCCAATCACTCAGGAAAGCCTCTATTCCCTTCATTTGTTTGCTGGGCTGGCTTCTCTTGCAATTTGCCAGAGAAATATGTGCCAAAGCCTCGAGGATAAGGTGGCCAAGCTGAAGGAGGCCAATATGGCAGTGGAAGCCCAAAAAAATCTCTTGATTGAGATAGAAAAATACTCTGCAATCGGAAGGATGCTGGATCATCTTTTGCACGAGCTTAGGAATCCCTTGGCAGCCATTGGGGGAATAGCAAGAGTACTTGAAAAGAAACTCGAGGACTCTTCTCACAAGAGCTATGTGGGAACAATAGTACAGGAAGTAGAAAAGGTGGAGCAGACGTTGCGCACCGTATCCGAACACGAAGAGATCAAGACGGTCAGTTGTTGCAGAATCGAGCTTACCTCCCTTGTTGATACGGTAACAGTCCTCTGCAAACAAGATTTTGAAGAGGCTGGCATCGTTTTGCACAAGAATTATCCCAGGGAGCCTGTCTGGATCATGGCTGATGGACAGAGGCTTCAGGAAGCCCTTCTTTGTATATTGAAAAATTCCATAGAGGCCATGCCAGATGGTGGAATAATCGTGGTTGCCCTAACCAAAAGGGGAAAGGAACTTGAGCTTAGAATATCAGACAGCGGGCTCGGGATAGCACGAGGTCATTTCAAAAAGGCAGACAACCCCTTTTTCACAACAAAATTTAATGCCTTGGGCCTTGGGCTGTCCAAGGCCAAGAAGATTGTTGAACTCCACGGTGGTTCCTTGTTTCTCACATCTAACAGAATAGGCGGAACAACCTGTGTCATCAATTTGCCACGACTGTTGAATCCCTGATGGATAAAATGAGGTTGATTTCATATGTTTGGAAATAGTTTGGTGGATACCCATGCCCACCTTGATCTCATAAGCAGAGATAGTAACCAAGTGACCAACGTGGTTAGGCGCGCATCTGAGGCAGAAGTCCATGCCTTAATCAGTGTCGGGATCGATTTGGAAAGCTCTCGGAAGGCCGTTTCATTTGCATCGAAATTTGGTAGTGTTTATGCATCCGTTGGAATTCATCCAAACGATGCCGACCAGTTTTCAGAACAGGCTTTAAACGAACTGCGCCAAATAGCTAAAGGGAATAAAAAGGTGGTGGCATGGGGCGAAATAGGTCTTGACTTTTACAGGAAAAGAACAGAAAGAGACACACAGATTAAGGCGTTTGAGGCCCAGATTGAGGCGGCAGCCTCCATGTCCTTGCCAATCATTATCCATGCAAGGCAGGCGCTTTCAGAATGTATAGACGTAATTCGATCCTTTTTAAAAAAAGAAGACTTATCTGGCGTATTCCACTGCTATTCAGGAGATATTGATCAGGCAAAAAAGGTGTTGGATCTTGGATTTTACATCTCATTTACCGGGGTTATAACCTTTCCAAAAGCGGAAGAAGCAAGGGATGTTTGCAAGTTTGTTCCTTTGGACAGAATACTAATTGAAACCGACTCCCCATTTCTGACACCTGTGCCCTTTAGGGGTAAACCAAATGAGCCGGCATATGTAAGATTGGTTGCAGAAGCCATGGCAAAGGTAAAAGGCATATCTTTTGATGAGGTTGCTTCATGTACCACAGAAAATGCAACGGACCTTTTCGCTCTATCAGTACAATAGCCTTGGCATCTGCGTCTCCCCGTAGAAAACGTCTTCTTGAGGCCTTGGGTCTTGATTTTTCTGTATGCTCAACCGATGTGAAGGAATTGGATCCTGCATCAGCTCTTACTCCGGCAGAATTTACTATGCAGAATGCCAGGTTGAAGCTCGGTGGTGCCGTAGGGATATGTAATCAAGATTTTATAATCTGTGCAGACACCTGTGTATTTCATGCCGGCAAGATCCTTGGCAAACCACGACACTTCTCCGAGGCCAAGGCAATGTTGCATTATCTTTCAAAGAAGTGGCACCAGGTTTTTACATCATTTGTAGTGTGGCGCAGGTCAGACGGTTCGCTGAGACAAGAGACTGTGGTTTCCCGGGTCTTTCTTGATCCACTCAATGAGGATGTGATTTCGGCCTACTGCAGCAGTGACGAACCATATGACAAGGCAGGTGGGTATGCGGTTCAGGGTACTGGTGCCTTCTTGGTGAAAGAAATAGATGGCTCATATACAAATGTAGTTGGGTTGCCACTTACTGAGGTATTATTGGTCTTACTTGATATGGGGGCTGTGGAGCCATGTGTGAAAGATTGAAACTCGTTCGGGACAGGGTGATTTCTGCCTGTGAGAAGACGGGGCGTTCCCCGTCAGACATTACTATTGTTGCAGTTAGTAAAACAAAACCAGCCTCCATGGTTATGGAGCTTTACGAATGCGGCCAAAGGGTATTTGGAGAAAATTATATTCAAGAAGGGATAGAAAAGGTAACTGCTCTTTCTGCATTAAAAGATATAGAGTGGCATTTCATAGGGCACTTACAAAGAAACAAGGCCAAATTGGCTGTAAGGTATTTCCACTGGGTTGAGACCGTTGATTCAGAAAGAATAGCAGGCGCCCTTGACAAATACGCGGGAAAAGAGGGTAAGGTGCTTAATGTGCTAATCCAGGTAAACATTGGGGAGGAGGATTCCAAATTTGGCGTTTTGCCAAAAGAGCTCCCCGGGCTGCTTAGCCATGTGTCATCATTTACAAACCTCAAAATCAAAGGCCTCATGACCATTCATCCGTTTTCCTCCAAGAAAGAAGATGCCAGAAAGTGGTTTTCCATGATGGCTGCTCTTAGAGAAGAAATGGCTCGACGTTTTCCCCATCTTGACTTGTCTGAGCTTTCAATGGGCATGTCCAATGACTACGATTTGGCAATCGAAGAAGGGGCTACCATCGTAAGGGTTGGCACTGCCCTTTTTGGCAAACGGAAATAATTTAGGAAGGTGGATATGTATAAGGTTTTTATCAAGACGCACTTTTCATCGGCACATTATCTAAGAAATTATCCTGGTAACTGTGAACATCTCCACGGTCACAACTGGGATGTTGTTGTCACTGTTAAGGCAAAAGATCTTAATGAAATAGATGTAGCTATAGATTTCAGGGACCTCAAGGCCATTGTAGCGGAGATAATGGGCGAGCTCGATCACAAGAATCTGAATGAACTACCTGCCTTTTCTGAGCAAAATCCTTCCTCAGAAAGGATTGCCAAATTTATTTACGATGGTCTGTGTAAAAAATTGACCTCATTTAAAGGCGTTGAGCCCTACTCGGTTGAGGTGCGGGAGACACC
>JALSQG010000097.1 GCA_026985565.1 Deltaproteobacteria bacterium | reverse complement strand
ATGACTGGTGCCCTCGGTTAATAGGCCTTGCCACCTACAGGCTAACAGTTGAAATAGACCCGAGCCTTATACCTGTTTCAGAGTCTGACGACACCATTTCAAGGGAAAGAGACGGACGAAAAGAGGTGACGTTTGTCTTTGATCATCCAAGAGAGTCCATCACCCTTGCAGCGGCAAGGTTTTACAGATTTGACTCCCAAAAAGAGGGGGTAAGGCTTTCAGTGTATTTACTTAAAAATGATGAGCAGTTGGCATCCCGATTAATAAATGTGCTTGAAAAGGCCCTTGACCAATATAACAGGCTTATCTCCCCCTACCCATACAAGTCCTTTCAGGTAATTGAGACCCCTGCCCCCCTTGGCGTAACAGTGCCAACCATGACACTAATCGGCTCCCAGATAATAGGAAAGTCATTTGTTACCGATACATCCCTAATCCATGAATTTGTCCATTCCTGGTTTGGAAATTCCGTATTTGTAGATTACAGCAATGGGAACTGGTGCGAGGGACTCACCACCTACATGGCAGACTACCTTTTGGCCGAAAAGAAAGGCCTTGGCCTAAATTACCGACACACCATTTTGTCTGAATACAAAAGTTACGTTCACGGAAATGGTTTCCCTATAGATAGCTTCAGGGTCAGATTTGACAGAAAGTCCAAGGCCATTGGATACGGCAAAGGTGCCATGATATTTCATATGTTGAGAAACATCTTTGGAGATCAGGCCTTTTTTCACGCAATTTCTGTCTTTTCCACCAAATATCGATTCAAAAAGGCCTCATGGCAACAGATTCAGGAGCTGTTTTCTTCTCTTTTACATGAAGACCTGGATTATTTCTTCAAACAGTGGATATCACGGGCCGATGTTCCAGAAATCAAGCTCACTAACTGCTTTAAGAAAAAAATTGGCGACGAAGGCTTTGAGATAGAGGCTGCGCTGCATCAGAAAAATACAGATCCATATAAAATAGTGGTACCGATAGAGATCATCACGGAAAATGGAAACAAAAAGGTCTTTGTCTTGCTTCAAAAAGCGGAGGAAAATATAAAACTTAAGACAAATTCTAACCCAAGGGCTCTGATAGTCGATCCAGGTTTTGATATAATGAGAGACCTTGCACCAGAAGAGTTTCCTCCCTGCCTTTCAAGGCTGTTTGGGGCAACAAGGAAGGTAATCATTCTACCAAAAAAGAAAGAAGGGCCTATATACAGCTCTGCAATCTCTTTTTTCAAAAAGCAGGGCTTTGACACAATGCCCAGAAACAAACTGAAACATTCCATGTTGAAAAAGGCTTCATTTCTGGTCTTTGGTACGGTAGAAGGACGGCTAAAGGAACTTACCGGGGCAGACTCATCAGCAAAAACCGGGGTTGTTGTTCGTGTCAGGAACAACCCCCTGAACGGTAGCCATGTAGTTGCCTCCATCATTGCCTCCGACAAGAAACAAATGGACGAAGCAGTCCGAAAGATTCCACATTATGGCAAATATGGTCTTTTGCGTTTTGAAGGTGGCAAAATAGAAGAGAAAAGGGAATATCCCTTTGAACGGGGGATATACCAAGAGGCCACTTCAGAGGTCACAGGTATTTTTTCTAAGGATATCGAGTACACTGGCAAAATAGCAGCCAAGATGAAGGGCTACCAGGTGATATATCTTGGAGAAAAACATGACAGGCAGGGAATACATCAGGCCCAGCTTAAGATCATAAAGGCCCTTTCAAAGAAAGGACCAGTTGCCGTTGGTATGGAGATGTTTCAAAAACCCTTTCAGCATGTAATAGATGATTACCTGAAAGGACAAATAGATGAAAAAACATTTCTTAAAAAGAGCGAATACTTCAAAAGATGGGCCTTCAACTATCACTTTTACCGTCCAATAGTAGAATTTTGCAAAAAAGAACACATCCCCATTGTTGCCCTTAATCTGCAATCTGAAATCTCAAAAAAGATAGCAAGAAATGGCCTTTCTGCCCTTTCTGAAAAGGAACGCGCCAAGCTGCCACCCGATTTGGACTTGAAAAATGAGCCCTACGAAAGGTATTTGAGACAGATCTTCAGACAGCATAGAAACGGAGACATAGATGATTTCCAACATTTCTACCAGGCACAGATTGCTTGGGATGAAACCATGGCCCAATCCATCGCTGATTACATAAAAACAAACCCTGACAGGAAAATGATTGTAATTGTAGGTGGCGGCCATGTGGAGTTCGGCTATGGGATCCCTTCCAGGGTAAAACGCAGGCTTCCGTCAATATCACAACTTGTTGCCGTTTTTGATCCTGTCTCCCTTACAAGACCACAAATGGCAGATCTGTTTCTTTTTGCGCCTGATTTGCCAGCCCCTTTTACTCCAAAATTAGGTGTACTTCTTGAAGGGAATGATAAACTCAAAGTTGAATCTGTTGTACCAGAAAGCCCTGGTGCCCAGGCAGGGCTGAAAAAAGGGGATAAGATAGTCTCGGTAGATGGAATAAGGCTTAAAGACATCTATGACTTAAAGGTAGAGCTTTTCTTCAAGAAAAAGGGGCAAAAAGTAACCATAGAGGTAGAAAGAAGGGATGCAGAAGGGAGATTAAAAACGATACGCCTTGTTACCGGAAGGCTTGAACCCTTTAACTGGAGGAACGAAATTATGAATTTTCATTCCAGAAAAGCTCGCACTACAAAATAAGAGAAGGATAGACCAACGATGCACGCTGTTTCTACTGCCTTAAGCGCAAACGTGATTGTATGCATACTAAAATTCATTGTGGGCATCATGGGAGGTAGCGCTTCCATGATCGCAGAGGCCATACATT
>JALSQG010000096.1 GCA_026985565.1 Deltaproteobacteria bacterium | reverse complement strand
CCCTGTAGTTGTACCAGGCAAGGGCCATTCTACCCCCTTGGGCATCAAGGAAAAAGCCCATGCCATTAAATGCCGGGTCATACCACCACCCCGTAATATGACGTGAATCCTCATTGCCAGGTGCAAAATCCTCCATAAAGGAAGAAAATGTCTTTGTAACGACCTTTCCATCAATGCTGACAGTAAAGGTAACCTTGCCCTCTTCTGGCGTATCAAAGTTTACCACTATGTTGCCAACTGCCTTTGGAGTGGGGGCAAAATAAGGGGTTCCCCATGGCCAACCGCTCCATGAATATAGGGTCCCGGAAAAACTCGTCCGGTTGTCCATCTCGCCTCCTGCAGAATACCATGAAGTCCTTCCAAGGCCGTCATAAACAAACCATGTAACAAACATCCTGCCGTCTGAAACCTGGGTGGCAAGCCCTGTTCCCGGCTCTGCGCTGTTGTACCACCACCCAGTCATGCTCCTGTCATTAGGAAGCTTAGCAAAGTACACACTCTTGTCTGAACCCTTTTGGGCAGACCAAAGCACTGCCTCTCCGTTAAAGTCAAGTGATGAGATTTTGTCATAACATTCATCAGTAAGCTTTTTAATGTGAGAACCATCCCACATATAGATGTCTTCACAATCTCCGTCATCCTTGATCCAGACAATCCTACCGTCTCTTAACACGGGATCTTCATCGTTTTCATCATCATCGGTTATCTGTATGTTTTGGCCACCAGCCCAGTAGTATATTTCATAATCGTCTCCATCCCACTCCATCCAGGCTATTGCACCCTTGTGTATACTTGGTTTAAGGTCGTCACCATCGGAATCTGTAAGTTTGTATTCATTTTTCCCGTCCCAAAAGAAAAGGTCAAAATTGTCATCGTGTCTTCCTACCCAGGCAACTGTATTTTCATACAACGAAGGCTGCTTGTCGTCATAGTCGTTATCAGAAATCTGTATCTTTTTGCCAGGCACTCTTAGAAATATCTCAGTATCAGGATGCAGGAAATTTTCATGATCTTCTTCCACAAAGACAACATTCTGGCCATAGATGGAAAAACCGTCAACCACATCATCTTCAAGCTCTTGCAAGGAGCCTTCATCCCACAAAATGATGTCGTCACTATCGTCTATCCAAGCCACCTTGCTACCGTAAGCGGAAATCTCCGTAACCTCCTTTTCATTGGAAATTCTGTGGCCAGCCGTTACCGGATCCGAGGTCTGCCATGCGTATATCCCTTCTCCATAATGGCTCCAGAAGGCATAACCGTCACCAAGGGCAACCCTGAAAAACTCGTCATGAGAATCTGTGGTAGCAAGTTCTGTTATCTTCAAAAAGGCCCATGAGCTGTTTATTCCTGGCCACAAAAGCATAAATACAGCCAGAAAAAACGTTACGCTTAAGAGAAAAATCCTGTTCATTGCGCCTCCACCTCAAAAAAATGACTAAACATAGTAAAGCCAAAATGGCGTTGTTTTCTGATCTTATACCAACTGCTCAGCTCAGCTGAAATTTGCAATCTTTATCCCTATTGCAAGTACGCTCAAGACTATCAAAAAATAAACAAGCAGGTAATATGCCAGGTTTCTGCCCCCCTGCCATGCAGCGATTACAAACTTGACAAAGGAATTGACTACCGAGGCGGTAATGATGCCTATTATGGAAACCACCGGAGCCAGGCTACCCTGTTTGGAAAGCTCTGCAAGGGAAAGCGTTATGGCATCAACGTCAGTCAGGCCTGAAAAAAAGGAAATTACATAGATTCCAAGATCACCGTAACGCGCTCTTACAAAGGAGCTTGCACCGTAGATCACACCGAACAGGATTCCAAACTTGACTGCCTCACTAAGCTGAAGCGGATTCTTTGCAAAGGTGTCTGATACAGACAACTGGGCAGGACGTGCCTTTTTGTAAAGAAAATATGTAAATCCGAAGCCAGCAAGTGTTGCCCCAAGAAATGGAATCAGCATTTTTTCTATGAGTGCCACGTCCACAATGGATACCAGGATAAGGACACGCAAGAACATGATGGAACAGGCAATGGCAATGGCCCCAGCCACATGGAGGACTATCTCCCTTCTGCCCGCTGCAATCTTTGAAAGGGATACAGTGACTGCAGTGGATGACACCATTCCTCCAAGAGCGCCCGTGAGAAAAAGCCCCCTTTTATGCCCAAATATCTTGATGGCAGCATATCCCACAAAGGATATGGCAGAAATAATCACTGCCATTAGCCAGGTCTTGTAGGGGTTGAAAAGCTGATAAGGGCCTATCATCCTGTTTGGTAGGATAGGCAGAACGAGGAAGGTCATGGCAAGCAGTAAAACCGCTGCATTAATGTCCTCTGAGGTTATCCTTGCCTCAACCCGCCTGATCTTTGGTTTTATCTCAAGAAGCACGATAATGAGCACACCGATGAACACTGCATACTTTTCCATATGGAGGCTTACGAGGAGCCCCAAAAGGAATGTGGCAATGGCTGAAAAATGCGTGGTGCTTCCAAAATCCAAACCTGTTTCACCCTGACTTGATGCGGTCGCCACCTTGAAATAGTAAGCGGCAAGAATCAAAAGGCCTGCCAAAAAACCTGCCACCAGGGCAATTCCAGTCATATCTTTGTTGATGAGCCCTGCCATGTATCCTGTAAGGGCTATTATGGAAAAGGTACGGGAGCCAGCAAAACTCTTCTCTTGCCTACTTATATGATATATTGAGCGCTGCATGCCTATCATGAAGCCAAGAAGCGCTGCAACCAATATTGATCTAATTATGCTGATATCTATCATTTCCACTACTTGCCCAAATTCATCAC
>JALSQG010000095.1 GCA_026985565.1 Deltaproteobacteria bacterium | reverse complement strand
CCTTTTTTGTCCTAACTGGGAGCTTTCTGCCCGGCTTCCCTCAATTCTTTCAGTAGCACTTTTCATCTTTCTCTTTTCAAGGCTTACAGGCTATGAAGGTAGCAGTAAGATGTTTTTCATCCTCCTTACCACAATCTTTCTTTCCTGTCCGAAAATCATTTGGATGAGTCAGATCGCAAGGATGGACCTTTTTTTCTCCCTCCTTTGTTTTACAAGCATCTTTTTCTTCATCAAGGCATGGAGATTTTGTGGCAGGGAGCAGTCACCCGATACCTATTTCAAAGGCCGAGAGATTTCAGCCTTTTTTTTCTTTGCAGCAATGGCTGTGATGGTTAAGGGGCCGGTTGGCGCTATCTTGGTTTTTGTACCAGTCTCCCTATTTCTTTTATTAGAGAAAAAACCTTTTCTTTTAAGGAAGCTTTTTTTATCTCCCATTTTTTTGATTTTTTTAATTTTTTGTCTCCCCTGGTTTATTTATGCAACCATTAAGACGGACTTTCGCTTCTTCCACCGATTCATCCTTGAAGAGAACCTGTCAAGGTTTACAAGCCTCTTTCCAGGAGGGGGTTTCAAGGAGTTTAACCACTCGCCTTTGTCCAGATACTTCGTTTATTTTCTTACAGGTTTTTTTCCATGGTCACTAATAACGCCCTTTGCCCTTTTTTCAACACTAAGGACATGGGCAAAAAGGAGCGCTACTGAACGATTGTTTTTTGTCTATTTTGTCTTTGTGTTTGTCTTTTTCACCCTGGCTACATCTAAGAGAAGCGACTACATACTGCCTCTTTATCCTGCAGCGGCATATCTTTGCGCAGTCTATGTTCTAAGGACAAAAAAAGGTGACACCATTTTGTCCATAATCACTTATTTTTTGACAGGGGTAGCCTTTCTTTCAGGCATTACCGTCTGCCTTTTTACGCCTATGCTTCATGCAGGCAGGACCTTTGCCATCTCACACTATTTGTCTATTTTACTTGGAGGGGAAAAGCTTGCTATCTTCGTGATTTTCTTATTGAAAGAAAATCTTTTGACCTTTTTCGTCCTTTTGATCTCAAGTCTTTTTTGTATCCATTTTCTTATGAAAACAAGAAAACAGCGTGAGATTACCTTCTGCCTGTTTCCGTTTCTGATTTTAACCGGATTGGTGACCCTTTTGTTTGGTACGCAGATTGGACCTGCCATCTATAAGGGGAAAGATGTCCGGCCTTTTTGCAAATATGTCAGGAATGTAGTTGGAAAGAGGGATCTTTATTATGCAGGGTTTTGGGACGAAGAGTGCACATTTTACCTTGGTCGCAAGATTCAAAGGGTCGACCTTGATAAGGCAGTTATTGCAATCCATAAAAAAACGCCCGTTTTATTTTTCATACTTGATACCAAACGTTACGAAAGATTAAGGAAACTCGTTCTCCAAATACCTTATACCTATAGCGATCCAAATCTTCTTCTTAGGCAACTTGTATTAATCTCAAATACAGAAGAACCAAAAGGCGCATCTACTAACGGCGAATAATATTCTTTTTTCTTCACTTTGGTTACTTGTCTGCCGATAAATAGAAAAAATGTTTCTAAAGGCTGAGAATAGATGGAAGCCCAATCACAAATAGCCGACCTTTCGCAAAAGGTTCTTGATATAAAATATTTCCCTGTCCCAAGTTCTATTATCTTGAATCTTTTTCGTACCATAGCAGAGAAGAATTTTACCTTTGAGGGCATCACCGCCATAGTTGAGCCAGATGCCGCCTTGTGCGCTCAGCTTTTGAAAGTGGCAAACAGTGCCTATTTTGGCCTGAGAGGCAAGGTGAACACCTTGGAAAAGGCCATCATGTTGATCGGTGTAAATGAGGTCAGAAACCTGTCTCTTGCCATATGTCTTGTCAATCAGTTTCACAGGGTAAGTTTGGCAAAGGGCTTTGATTTAAAAAGATTTTGGATTCACAATCTTTTGACAGCCCTGAGTGCAAAGGAGCTTGCAAAAGACAAACCCTTCCTTGACCCTGATGAGCTGTACCTTCTTGGCCTTCTTCATGATATTGGCAGGCTGGTTATGGCTCAGGTTATGCCTGAAGAGTTCCACCTTATTCATTTAAATGCAAAGAAACTTGGGGTATTGCCTTGGGACGTGGAAAGGGCCAAGGGGCTTACCCATACTTTTTGGGGGCAGAGGTTGGCTAAAAGGTGGGGTCTTACAGAAAAGATGGCCCATATCTTGGCCTATCATCACGAACCACTAAGATCGGGGGTATTTTCAAGAGAGTGTGCCGCAGTAAATATCTCTGCCTTCATTGCAAAAACGCTTGAGGCAAAGGCAGAACAGCTGCCAGAGCCTAAAATGCCTGGGCAAAAGATCCTGGTGCTTGCTGGCACCAATTTGGACGAGACAGATCTTTTAATGGGAAAAATTCAGGAATCTTACGACGATGTAGAGGCACTTTCAGATATTGTCATAGGGCATTGTTGATATGTCTAAGCGTAACCATATTCATGGGGAAATAGACTTCAAGGAGATGGAGTCGGCTGTCCTTGAAATGGATCAGGAAAGGCTTCTTCACATGAAGGCCTTGGGGATAGTTCTCAGGTTAATAGAGGTCCCTTCTTCGGTCTCAAGCGAAGACGAGCTTTATAAGGCCATCGTTAAGATAGTTGCCCAAGAGACAGACATGGAAAATGTGTCTCTTCTCCTTTACAGGCCACAAAAAGAGATTCTTGAGCTTGTAGCTGCAATTGGCATAAACCAGATAGTAAAAGATGAGGTCAAGGAGTTTGACAGGAGGTTTAACAAGGGGCTTTTTTTTAAAAAAGGGAAAAGTATTGCATGGGAAGTGTTCGACTCTCAGCAGCCCATCTTTATAAATGACGATTCCTGCATTGAGATTCCACTTGTAGAAAATGCCAAGAATATTCCGCGCTCCCTTGCCTGTTTGCCGGTTTCATCAAAGGGAATACTTAATCTCAGCTCTTCGCAAAAGATCGATTTTTCAAACAGCCTCAAGAGAAATCTTATTATAATTTCTCAGGTTATTGCCCATCTTGTGCAAGGCTACAAAGGCGCTGATGTGGTCACTGATGGACATTTCTACATTCAAAACCTGGTGGAAAGTAATAACAGAGCCAATGGGCACATTGATCATGAGGTGTCACTAAACTATCTAAGGGCTGCAATGGAAAATGCACCTCAGGGTGTATGCCTTCTAAACGCTGATAGTTCCATCATTCATGCAAACCCTGCCCTTTGCAATCTTATGCAGATTGATGAAGCCTTTTTGAAAGACTATGGCTTTGGTCGATTCTTTATGGACGCCTCTGTTTTTCTGGAATTTACCAAGGCTACAAGATCTGATGAATTTAGAAAGATTTCACAGATTCGGCTTGTCCGTCCTGATGGCACTACTGTACTTGCTGACTTCTTCTATCATCCTGTTAAAAGTAAAGAAGGGAAAAAACTTGGAGGAGTACTTTTCGTACACGATCTTTCGAAACATTTACAGGATTCTGAGCAGCGAATAAAAGAGGAAAAACTTAGGGCGCTTGGGTCCATGGCAGCGGGTATAGCTCATGATTTCAATAACCTCCTTATGGCCATACTGGGTAATGTGGAGCTGCTGCAGATGGAGCTTGAGGATGAGCGTCATAAAAAACGTCTTCAAAATATTGAAAAATGTGTGCATGATGGCGCAGAGACAATCAAGCGAATCCAGGCCTTTGTCAAAGGAAAGCAAAACGGTCAGCTTCACAATCAGGCCATAGATACGGGGGCGGTTATAGAAGAGGCGGTTCAATTTACAAGACCTCTTTGGAAAGACGAATGTGAGAAGAAAGGGATTTATATATCCATCGAGACAGAGCTTGACAGGAGCCTTACTGCAAATATCGCTGCCTATGAGCTGAGAGAGGTGCTCATAAATCTCATCATAAATGCCGTAGATGCCATGCCTCATGGAGGTAAGATATTTATTACATCCTATAAAAAAGACGGAAGGGCCATCATAGAGGTTAGAGATACAGGCACAGGCATGGAAGACGACGTTATACCTCACATATTCGATCCTTATTTCTCAACTAAAGATTCTGGGAGCTCCGGTCTTGGGCTCAGCATCGTCTATGGACTTGTCTCAAATGCTGGCGGTAAGGTAGATGTTGTATCCCAAAAGGGCTGCGGAAGCACCTTTATTATTTCCCTTCCTTCTTCCAATACGAATCATGAGGGGCAAAGGGAGGAAGAATCGGACGAAGAACGTGATACAAGCAGCCTGAGGATTATGGCCGTAGACGATGAGGAACAGATCGTTGAACTAATTGGCCTTATGCTTAAAAATATAGGTCATGAGGTCCAGGTCATGAGTGACCCGAAAGAGGCCTTGTCTGTTTTTAAAAAGGAACATTTTGATCTTGTCCTTACGGATCTTGGCATGCCCGGGATCAGTGGCTGGGAAATTGCCAAGACGGTAAAAGAGTATAGCCCAGAGACCTTCGTTGTCATAATGACTGGTTGGGGAGAGTCTTTCAAAGAAAAGGATTTAAAAGCCAAGGGGATAGATGCCCTTCTTGCAAAGCCATTTCGGCTCGACAACATATTAGAGGTCATTTCAAGTCTGTTTAGGACGTGAAAATCAGCATCCATAACCATTAATATTGTATCCGAACATCTCAAAGCTTCTAATAAGCCTTGTCCTTTCCCTGGTGGGCAAAGACTCAAAAAACGTCTTGAATTTTTCAGGCGTTGCCTTAGGGCCACAGACAAGCTCCCTAACCTTTGCTCCGTGGTCCTCAGAAAGTTTTGAAAAAGAGATGATTCGCTCTATATCTTGGGTACAAAGACGTTTTAATATTGGGCCTCCAGTTTCAACAGAAGTTCCGAGTAGTTGAAAGCATCCTTCCATATCGCTTAATCGTTCACGGTCAGCACTAACGATTACACCCTGCCTGGAACAGCTGGAAAAAAGGAGTAATCCCCAAAAAAGTAGAATAAATGTAAAAAGGCGGCTCGGCATTGCTATCTTCTATTTATTTTTTGCTTCTTTTGCCCCATCTTCAAGGTTTCTCCATAACTGGTAAAGAAGGTCTTTTAAAAGCTCTATTTCTTTCTCTTCGAGGCCTTTTACCGCTATGTCATGCACTTCGTTACCTTTTTGCATCAGGATGTCTTTGAGATCATGCCCTTTGGGAGTTAGAAAAATATGAAAGGCCCTTCTGTCAGAGGGTACCCTTCTTCTTTCAATCAGCCCTGCCTCCTCGAGCCTGTCAAGGGTTCTAACAAGGGTAGGGCTTTCTATGTAAAGTCTCTGGGCAAGCTGTGTCTGGGTCAGGCCCTCTTCCTCGAAAAGCTTGGTTAGAACGCAAAACTGGGCACCAGTCAGATTGAAGTCTTCCAGTTTGTGGTCAAGAAGTTTCAAGAAGGCCTTGACGAGACGATTTGCAATAAAGCCTAAGCAGTTATCCACACTGAATGAAAATCCTGATGCCTCTTTGTTTTTGTCCATTTTTCTCTCCTGTCTGTTTACAAGTTTTACTATCTCTTGCACCACACGTTCAGCAGACAACCTGGTAGAATCGATCATAACTGCATCATCTGCTGGTTTAAGTGGGGCAATTTCCCTTTCACTATCTGCTTTATCACGTTTTTTGATTTGCTGCAATATAATATCAAATGAAATTATGTTGCCTTCCTTATCAAGTTGTTTTTTTCTCCTCTCTGCCCTTTCCTCAGGAGTGGCTGTCAGAAAGATTTTTAGATCTGCCTTGGGAAAGACTACGGTTCCCATATCGCGGCCTTCGGCAACAAGATCTTTACCTTGGGCTATTTTTCTTTGAAGGGCTGTAAGTTTTTGTCTAACAGAAGGAATCCTGGAAATTTGGGACGCAGCCTGATCGATCTGAGGCGATCTTATCTTTTCAGATACATCCTGGCCGTTTAAAAGCACCCTTCCATTTTCGATCCCAATGTCAATCTGATCCAAAAGGGCCGAGACGCCCTTTTCGTCATCAAGGCGAACACCGTGTTCAAGCATGAAAAGACCACATGCCCTATACATGGCGCCTGTGTCAAGGTATGTAAATCCAAGTCTGTTGGCCAGTTCTTTGGCAACGGTGCTTTTCCCAGCCCCAGCAGGTCCATCTATGGTGATGATCAAAGGTTTCGCTCCAAGTGACTAATTTTTTAGCGGAGCAAGAATATACACCTTTTTTGAACATACTCAAGATAAAAAGCTTAATTATTCAATATAAAATCTATGAATAAGGAAACTGTTGCAGGTATCTGTTCATAAACAGATTGATGGAGGGGTAATTTAACAGCAGGTGGCACGAAAAACGTGCCTCCTGCAAATGGAAGGAACCGGTACGCTTATAAAGGAAGATCAAGACTGTTTAATAGCTTTATTAGCCTTTCTATATCTTCTTCGTTTGGATGTCCTTTTGCCTTTTCTGCATCCAATACCCACTTGGGCACAGGGTCTTGTTTCCTTGCCTCTGCAAGCACATCTTCTGGAACTTCGCCAAGACAGTCAAAAGTTCCTACTATTCTTGCCCTTTTGGCCAGTTCCTTGGCCAGATTCATGGCCTCTTTCACCTCTTCTGATTCTGGACTTGATGCGTGGGTTGCAAAAAGAAAAAGTTCCTTTTCGTCAATAAACTTTTTGAGATACTCTTGTGTTGCCTTGTCAGGCGCCCCATTTTCGATCCTGAAACCTACGGCTACAAAGGTATAATCATCCGGCGCTGGTGCCTTTTCTATGGAATATATCTCTTTTTCCTTAGGAAGATAATCGTAGATCGCCTCTGCAAGTTTTTTGGTATTACCAGTCTTTGATGAATAAACTACCAAGTTTCTCATGACGCGCCCCCTTTCGACATTTGGTTTTATCGAAACTTCTATTTTAAAAATAAGATAGGTATAGGGAAAAACGATTCAACCGCTAAGACAAACAAAATGGTGAATAATTACCGGTTGAAATGACAATGGGCATGACTTAATGTCCAATATGAAAGGCTGGTGCATAATTTGCTTAAATAGTTAAGTAGAAGTGGAGGATCAGGTGAATCTAAATGTGGTTATGGAAAATCCTCAATATCTGTTCTATGCGGTGGTGGGCCTTTGCATGGTAGTGTTGAGTATCTGTTTTGTTTTCTTGATATCTGCAATCAGATCGACTCTTAAAAGGGTCAACAGAAGTCTTGATGTGGTGGATGAGCGGGTTCGCCAGCTTGCTCCTGTTCTTGATGGGGTGTCAAAGGTAGAAGAGAATCTTAATGAGATGCTTTCAGATATACAGATTTATATTGAAAGGCTTCAAAAAGATGCATCGAGGGTTATGTCAGAAGCTGCTGAGGCATTGGAAAGGCTAAGACAGATCGAGACTTCTGTTGAACAGCGCCTTGATGATGATGTTCCGCCCATTCTAAAGGAGACAAAGGAATTGGTTAGTGGTGTAAACGAAATTACAAATGATGTGCAAACCAAGATAAGAGCGGCAGACGAGCTTTTTGAGGCAATAGATGAGGCCGGTAAGACGGTTAGAATGGTCACTGGCATTGTGCGAGGTGGCTTTACTGGTCTGGCAGTACAGCTTGCCAGCCTTGCCGTAGGGATGAAGGCTTCAATAGAGTATGTAACAGAAAATATGCAAAAAGGAGGTGAAGATAAATGAGTCGTGAAGGTTTTTCTGCAGGAAGCGTGACATTGGCATTTCTGTTGGGGAGTGCCGTTGGTGCTGGCCTTGCCTTGCTCGTTGCTCCAAAATCTGGTCCTGAGACAAGGGAGCTAATAAAGGAGCAGGCAAACGTTGCAAAGGGCGAGGCACTAAAGGTTGCAGATGATGTAAAGGAAAAGGCAACCGAGCTTCTTGAAAAAAGCAAGGAAGTGGTGGAGACCAAAAAGGAGATCCTCGAATCTGCCCTTGAGGCAGGAAAAGATGCCATGGAAAAGGAAAAGGAAAGATTGCTAACTAAGATTAAGTTCAATGAAAAGGCAAAGGAAGCATAAAGAGAAGAGGCCAAGGTAGCCACGGCAGGTTACCTTGACCTCGTTTTTAATCAATGAAGAGTGAGGCTATCTCATAACCTTACAGCCAAGCCTTCCATCATTTTCCCTGCAGATAGCAGCACCAATTTTTTCATATCTTGAAATTGTTATGATAAAGGGCACATAGTGTGGCATCCTTTCTCTTTTGACAGCAGGTCTAAATTCTGGTTTTGCCCATCCGCCTGCCTCGCTCTGTTTATAGCTTCTTGGCGACCAAATGGAATATTCCATAGGCACCCGTCCAGGGTTGAAGGCAGTAAACACGAGCTGCCTTGAAGACGGATAGGCCTCAACCTTTCCAAGGCCTGGAACGCTTAGGATAACTCTGCCAGCAAAGCTAAGCCCAAATGATAATAATAAAACAGACATAAGGATTGAAAGTGTCACGAAAAGTCTTTTCATCATGGAGCTCCTCCTTTCATTCTTTTACTGCCAAGGGCTCTATCGTTGACACCAAATAATCTTATGCCTTTAGCGAACTTAGTCAATTACACGGAATTCGTTTTTTGACTTGTATTTTCTCAATAAGGAGGAATGGCCCTTGTCCATCCAAGTTTTTCGCGAAGTATGGTGAAATAGTCCCGATGGGGGGATTTAACGAGTTTTAAGAAACCGGGTTTGCGGGATATTCTTATTACATGGCCTTTTAAAAGATGCATGCCCACCTGTCCATCAATGTCAAGGCATACCTCGTCTTTGATGTCTTGTACCTTTATTCTTATTAGGGATGAACCCGAAAGGATGAGAGGACGGGCACTTAGGGCAAAAGGGCATATTGGGGTAAGGACCATGACCTCAAGACCAGGATGGATAATCGGGCCACCTGCAGAAAGATTGTATCCTGTTGAGCCTGTTGCAGTAGAAACGATAAGCCCGTCTCCCCTGTAGGTGGTAAGAAAGCTGTCGTCTGCCCAAGTGTCAATCTGTATGATCTTTGAAAGTGCCCCCTTTGTGATAACCGCTTCATTCAGGGCGGTGTAACTACTGACAGGCCCACCCCTTTCGTCTTCCACCTCAACGCACAGTACCATCCTTTCATCCAGGGAAAAGGACTCATCAATAAGTCTTTTAAGGGCCTCTTCCATCTCGTCGGTATGCACTTCTGTTAGAAAGCCAAGCCCCCCGGCATTTATTCCAAGAAGAGGCACCTTTTTTTCAAATGCATCTGCAGCTACGTGTAAGAGTGTGCCATCACCACCTACCACGACAACTGCCTGGTCTTCAGGGCCAATTGGTCCTTGTCCTATTTGTACACCCCTGGCCCTAAGGAAGCTGCGCACCTGATCTGCAACATCTTTTGCACGAAGCGATCCCTCCTTAACTGTAAGATTGATGCGTCTTAGCATGATCTTATGGTCCAACGCTCACAAGTACATAGGCCTGGGAGCCAAGGTATTTCTTGGCAACATCCATTACTTGTTGAGGGGTAACCTGCCTAAGCAGGGCAGGGTATCTGTTAGAGAAATCATAACCAAGGCCGAGAAGCTCGTTTATTGCCATATCCATGGCCTTGGCGCCAGGCGTTTGAAGTGAAATCTGATATCTTCCAAGAAGCCAGTTTATGGCCCTTTGAACCTCAGTCACCTCGGGAGGTTCTTCTTGGATCTTGTAGAGCTCGCGCCAAAGTCCCTTTTGGGCCTTTTTCTTTTTCTCAGGAGAGCAGGCTATGTATGCTGCTACAAAGCCACAATCAACTCCAAAGTTCAGAAAGGAGGTTACGGAGTATGCAAGAGATTCCTTATCTCTAAGCTCCTTAAAGAGCCTGCCACCTTGACCAGCAAGAATGGCATTCAACACCTCTAAGGGATATCTGTCTTGGTCAGAGATGGATGTTCCCATGAAACCAAGAACAATGTGTTCTTGTTGCTTGTCTCTGTGTATATTGACTACTTTGGGGCTGTTTAAGGGGGCAGGTGAAGGAGGGGTTGGCAAAAAGCCTTCTGCCTGATTCTGCCAATCTTTTAACAGATCAGTCAACTCCTGTTTCAATTGATCAGCGTCAAAGTCTCCCACCACAGCAATTATTGCCCTGTCTGGCACAACAAAGTTATGGTAAGCATTTAGAATATCATCCCTTGAAAATCTCATGACATTTTCTGGAGTGCCAAGCATATTCATGGAGTATGGATGTGGAGAGAAAAGGAGCTTTTTGAACTCCCGAACGGCAACCGAAGGCATATAATCGTCTTGTTGCCTGATGGAGGCAAGGATCTGGGGTTTTAATTTTTCTATTTCATCTTCTGGGAAAGAGGGAGAAAGCAGGATTTCCGCAAGCAGTCCGAGCCCTCTTCTAAAAGTATCACTCGTAAATCGTGCCTTTAAACCAAAGGAGTTTTGTCCTGAAAAACCGTGGATATCAGCTCCCATGGAGTCTATCAGCTCTGACAGTGTCTTCGAGTTGTGAAGGGTTGTGCCTTTTGTCCATGCCTGTGCAAGCAGGTTGAATATGCCGTTGGTGGATTGGTTTTCATATCTCAAACCCCCTGGCAACACTATGCGGATGCCCACTGTCGGAAGATCGTGTGCCTCAAGACATAAAAGAGTCACATCATTTCCCACGGTAAATCTCTTTACTTTCCCTTTTCCTATTATCATTGTGGCACCAGAGGCCTCTTCCAGCTCCGGATTGGAGGCCTGTTTTATAACCTTAGCAAGGGCCTTGTCATCAAAGGATACAGAAGCCGACTCTGGAGATACCAAGGATACATTGATTCTTTGGGGGTCAAGATACTTCTTTGCAACATCCATTATGTCTTTGGCAGTAACAGCCTTAACACTTTCAATGTATTCAATTTCCTTGGATGCATCCCCTGCCAGGGTCTGGAATACGCCAAGTTTTCTTGCCTCTCCCTCCATGGTTTCCTGACTGTACAAAAAGTCTGTGACGATCTGAGTCTTGGCCTTTTTAAGGTCCTTTGGAGAAACCTCCTGCTCTTTCAGCCTTGAGATCTCCTTGAGCACATTTAGAAGTACCCTTTCCAGATTTTGTGGATCAATATCTGCTGTGATCTCAAAAAGTCCAGGCCCTTTTGGGGTAAAGGCAGAGGCCTGTATGGAGTGGACAATCTGAAGCCGATTTTTGAGTTTGGAAACCAAAATGGAGCTTTCACCATCTGCAAGAAGGCTTGAAAGAAGGTCAAGGGCCGGCGTATCCTTGCCTGTAAAACTTGGAAGCCCTGAAAATGAAATGGCAAGATAGCCCTCATTGCAGTCCATGGACGTCTCTATGATTCTGGGGCCTTGTTGAGTTGGCTCTTTAGGGAAGGCAGCCTCTTTGCATGGGCGCTCTTGTTCCTTTCCAAAAAAATGCTCAATCTGGGATAGGGCCTGCTCCCCATCCACATCACCTGTAACGATGACTGTCATGTTGCATGGCCTGTAATGCTCAGCCATGTAGGATAGTATATCTTGTCTCGTAAAGGATCTTACTGTCTCTTCAAAGCCTATGATTGGGCGTCTATATGGATAAACCTTGTATGAGATCCTCATTAGGTTTTCGAACATTCTGGTATGGGGATTGTCCATGCGCATCTTCATCTCTTCGAGGACGACCTTTTTCTCACGTTCCAACTCGTCTGGATCGAATTTGGAGTGAAAGACCGCATCTTCCAAGACGTCAAGGGCGGTTGAAAGATGGGAACTTGGAACAACACAGTGATAAACCGTATAGTCGTAAGAGGTATAGGCGTTTATGGTGCCACCAAGGGACTCTATTATGGCTGCAAGCTCGCCTGGGCCTCGTTTTTCCGTGCCCTTGAAGATCATGTGTTCGATAAGATGGGTAATCCCTGCCTGTTTGTCCGTTTCGTATGCACTGCCTGCTTTAACCCAAATTTGGACTGCCACCACAGGTGCCCTGTGGCTTTCCTTGACTACGGCAGTGAGTCCGTTTGGCAAGATCTTTTTGAAAAGCCCTGTCATACGGGATGTGGTGGCGCCAAAGGAAAGGGAATAATTAAAAATGGAAAATAAGGTGAGTATGGTTATGAAGAAAAAAAATCTGTTCATGATTCTGCTCCTATTTGGCAGCAAGGTTCCTTTGAGTTGTTTGTAAAAGTAATTTTGACGTTGAATGTCAGGGAACCAGTCACTGAATGGCCATTCAACTAATTCTTGACACAGTGCGTGAATTTTGGTACACACCAATTCAATTTGGAAAGTTATTAATAACTTTAATATTCTCTTCATGCAATGCTTATCCTGATAGCCCGTGCTAGCACTAATCATCTTTTTGAGGAGGGGAGCGCCTTATGAGCGATGGTTTGTTTAAGGAAAAGGTGAAGAATTTTTTCAAGATTCTGTGCCAGACCGAGTGGAACGCCACTGCAGCTGGCTTGATAGTGGCCCTTTTGAGTATCCTAATAATGGCTTGGTGGAGGCCGTGGGGAGCTGTTGGTGCCATCAGGAACTGGGGTGAGTGGATTCTTTATGGTGTTGGAATCTTTGATGCCAAACCCACAAGTGTCGTAATCAGTTCCGGTTCTGTTATTGGAATAGGTTTTTTGGCAGGGGCATTTATATCTGCATGTCTCGGCAACGATTTTTCATTCAAGTTTCCTCCTCCTTGGGAGTTTATAAAGGCGATTATCGCAGGCATCCTCATGGGAGTAGGCTCTGCCTTTGCCGGAGGTTGTAATGTTGGCGGCATGTACAACGCCATTGGTAATCTTGCTGCAAACGGTTTTACCATGTGGCTTGGGCTTGTCATAGGTGTGGTCCTTGGCCTCAAATATATTTACTGGGAAATGGAGCACATCACATGGGGAACTTCTGGCGGTAAAAATTTTGATTTCCCCTATGGGCTCAAGATCCTGATTGGATTGGGAGCCCTGGCGGCAGTCATTTGGGGCGCCTGTCATTACTCTGGCCAAAGTGACGAGTATGTCTCATCTTTAAGTGGCATCCTCCTCATTTCGGCTGGGCTTGGCTATACCATGCAAAGGGGTCGCTGGTGCATGGTTCAAGCATTCAGGGAACCCCACATGACTGGGGACTGTACCCTTGCAAAATCTGTTGCCCTTAGCATACTGGTTGTTGCCATTGGTGCTGCAGTTTTAAAGTATGCTGTTCCTCAAAGGGGTTCTGCAGTGGCAGTTCAGTCCACACTTAGCGAGGTGGTGGATGAGATAGATCCAGATGAAGTAAAGGATGAAGAGCTGGCTGACACCCTTGAGGACGTGGTGGACGCTGCAGACCAGGCGGTCATAGCTGCAAGGCGCACCCTTGATCCTGTCAATTATGTACGTGGTACCTTCGGATGGGGTTCCATCTTGGGTGGATTCCTTTTTGGTCTTGGGGCCATGTTTGCAGGAGGATGTGGCTCCGGTACCCTTTGGCGAGTTGGTGAAGGCCAGATGAAGCTTTGGCTGGTGGTTCCATTCTTTGGCATCTCAAATGCCATAATGACCAAATGGTTTAGGGCAATACATATGGAAGGTGTAGGGCCAACACATGAGGGAAGCAAGCTTGGGATGCACCTTTACCTTCCAGATGCCTTGGGATACGGCGGTACATTAGCCGTGGTGGCCATTGCCATGGCCCTTTGGTACATAATCGTTGATTGGAATGAAGATTCCAACAAGCTGATAGTAGAAATGTAGTTTATGTAAAACTACTGAAATAAAAAAATCATACAAATAGCAAAAGGAGGAAACATGAGCGACATCAAAATTGCCCCAGAAGGCTTAGAGGTAGCACGTACACTGGATGCAAAGGGACTCAGTTGTCCAATGCCACTTCTTAGGACAAAGAAGGAAATAGAGAAGATCAATTCTGGCGAGATCCTCGAGGTTCTTGGTACCGATCCCGGCTCCAGAAATGACATCCCAGGCTGGTGTGCAAGGGCTGGCCATGAGTACCTTGGCGAGAGAGAGGACGACGGATTCATTCGTTTTTACGTTAAGAAAAAGTAACAAAAAGTTTCTTCCAATCTGAAGAAAGGGAGGTTTTATACCGATGGCAACCGATCCTAACAAACTTGGAATATTTGTGACGTCTCCCCAGCACATGAGACATGTGATAGGTGTGGCAGCTGCTGCAACACGTGCCGGCAAGAAGGTGATGGTATTTTTCACCTTTAAGTCGGTGCATCTGACAAAGCATCCTGATTTTGTAAAGCTGGCCAATATGTGTGAAGTGGAAGATTTGGCCATATGTGCAGATAGCTACACATGTGAAGGATATGATGTGGAAAAGGATGTGCCAAAGGGGTTGACTCCTCGTCAGATGAGGACCCAGGCCTATCATGGTGCAATTATTGACGAGTGCGGAAAATATCTGGTTCTTTAATGGAGGAGGCATAATATCATGGAATCAAAAAAATGTTATTTCTTGATGCAAAACAGGATGTATTCGGGCGATGCCGTGCGTTCTGCCCTCGGCTTGGCAGTGGAAAACCATTATGCCTATCCTGTTTTTATGTATAGTGAGTATCCCCGTTTTTCTGATTACGTCAAAGAGAATATCGACTGGATCAGAGACATGGAGGGTGATGTCTTCACAATGGATGGTGAGGACGTCGAAGGGGTGGAGCTTACCAAGATCAGCTTAGAAGAGCTTGGCGAAAGGCTGAGAGAGGCAGACCTGATCATACCCTACGGTCTCCCTAAACAGAGCAAGACACCGCCACCAGCATGTTCAGAAGATTAAAAGGGGGAGGGAAAAGATGAGCGACGAAAAAAAGATGAAGATATTACACGTTTACAGGTCTGAACCCAACGATGACACCAAAAAGCTCGTTGAGATATTAAGTCGTGATCGTGATGCAATGGAATTTAAACTCTATGTTGGAGATCCCAATTACGATGTGCTTGTGCAGATGATTTTTGAGGCGGATCAGACAGTCAGTTGGTGGTAGAAGGGCACAAGATCTAAAAAATTGCTTATATTGGCCCCAGTCGATTTGCAAATTGGCTGGGGCCTTTTATATTGGCGAGCAATCAAGTTGAGCAAGAAGGTAATCCGAAGTGAACAAGACGAGTGGTTTTAGAATATTGGCCCTTTTTTTTCTTTTGTGGTGCATAAGTCCTAACACTCTTAGTGCAAAAATCTTCATAGATATCAATTCGCCCTATTTTCAGAAGATTCCTATATTGATCGAAAATCCCACTGTGTCAGTCATGACCTATGAAAATAGACATGAGGCACAAAGAGTTGTGAAAACCCTTACAAAAGATCTTCTTTTTCAAGGCTTCTTTTCTGTATTTGAGTCTGCCAGCCTGGGTCATGGCGAAAAGGTTGACTACAAGGTTACCACGTCGTTTGCACGAAAAGGTCCGGACATAACTGTGGTTATGAAACTTTATGACCTCTCCAGTAGGTCCATGATGGTTGGCAGAAGATATATAGCGACTTCTTCTGCACTTTCTAAGGTGGCTCACAGGTTTGCAAACGAGATCGTGCTGGCCATAACTGGCAGTCCGGGTGTAATGCTTTCACGTATCGTTTTTGTTTCAGATGGTGCTTCTGGTAAGGAAATATATTCGGCAGATTTTGATGGTGGTTCCATCAGGCAAGAAACAAGGCTTCATACCATAGTCATGTCGCCAAGGTTTTCCCCTGACGGCAGATACATAGCCTTTACTGCATTCAAGACAGGAAGGCCCTGTCTTTATTTGAAAGATCGTTCATCTGGCAGGATAAGGAAAATAGCCTGCTTTCAGGGTGTGAATATGTCTCCGTCTTGGCATCCGTCTGGCAGGCGTCTTGCTGTCACCCTGAGCAAGTCTGGAAACCCGGATATTTATATGTTGGATCTAAACGGAAGGGTCCTTAGAAGGCTTACGAGAGGGCCTGGGATAAATGTTTCCCCCTCTTTTTCCCCAGATGGTAGCAAGATCGTTTTTGTATCAGATAGGGCAGGAGGGCCTCAGTTATATATCCTTGATGTGTCTTCTGGAAGGGTCAGACGTCTGACCTACAGTGGAAGTTACAACACTGATCCACAATGGTCGCCTGAGGGCAATAGGATAGTATATGTTAGCAGGGTTGGTGGCAGGTTTGAGATATTCACCATATCTCCAGACGGTGGTGATCCTGTTCAATTGACCTTTGAGGGTAACAACGAAAATCCTACGTGGTCTCCTGATGGAAGGCTCATACTTTTTAGTTCAAACAGGCTTGACGGCAACAAACATCTGTTTGTAATGCAGGCCAATGGTCAGAATCAGCGATTGCTATTAAGATATGGCAAAAGGGACTATTTTCCTTTCTGGGGTCCAAACAATTTCAAATAGGATGGTGAGATTTTAAAGAGGGGATGATTCATGAAGCTAAAAGGTAATGAAAATGGAATAAAAACGGTCTTTCTTGTGATACTTACGATGTTTCTGGTAAGTTGCGCTCCACAGGCCCAGATCGACATGTTGGATCGAAACGTATCTGGTCTCAAGGTGGAAACAAACAGGATGGATCAGGAGCTCCAGTCTCTTAAACGTCAACTGTCACAGGTAACTGGAGAGGCTGGCCAAAGCGGCAGAAAGTCCATTGCAAGGCTTAACGCCAGGATGGATAGCCTTGAAAGCGAACTAATGAGAATTAATGGCTTGGTGGATCAGCTCAAGTACAATCAGGAAAGGGAAGAGTCTGAGCTTGCCCAGCTTAAGGAGGCTATACAAAATAGCCTTCAGAAAACCGCTTCCAGGCCGACAGCAGTTGCCCCAGCCTCCTCTGTAAAAAGTCAGCCTGCAACCACAACCATAAGTCCCAAACCTAACCAGGTAAGCCCCAAGGAGAAGGAAACCGATCTTTACCAAGAAGGCTTAAGCCTTTTCAAGCTCAAGAAATATCAGGATGCAAAGAAGGCTTTCAGGAATTTTATCAAGGAACATCCTACATCTCCTAGGGTGGCAAATGCCCACTTCTGGATTGGAGAATGTGAGTATAGACTCTCAAGATATGAAGAGGCAATACTTGAATACAACAAGGTCATAAACAAGTATCCAAAAAGCAACAAGGTTCCTGATGCCCTGCTGAAGCAAGGGTTCGCCTTTGCAAAATTAGGTGATAAGGAAAGTGCACGTATTCTCTTAAAAAGGATTATTAAAAACTATCCCAACACGCCGCAGGCCAAGGCGGCCAAAAGACAGCTTAAGTTATTAAGATAGGCAAGTGGGTGTGTTGATGGCTTTTCTTAGGCCAATTTTTATGAGGTCGGAAGCCAGGGGCCTTCTGACAATCATTTTCTTCTTTTGGGCGTTCTTTTTACTTGCATCATCATGTCAAGGCTCCGCTTCGGTTAAGATAGGGGCGCTTCTTGATCTTTCCGGGCCTCTCAGTGTCCAAGGAACAGCAGCTTACAAGGCGATAAGATATGCGGTTGAGGATATCAACCTCCAAGGCGGTATAATGGGCAGGCCCATAGAAATCATTGTTTTTGATACCATGTCAGATCCCACCAAGCTTCTGGAGGGTGCAAGCAGGCTTGAAGCTGAAGGCGTAATGGCCTTTTTAGGCCCTACAGCGCCTAAAAATTGTCTTATCTTAAGACGCTATGCAGAAAATCATCACATTCCCCTGGTCTTGATAGCCGGTTCTAGCCCGATTCTTACCTTTTCAGGGATTAAGACCAAGTGGACCTTTTCGGTCACACTGAATTTTGCCTCTGAGCTAAAGGCACTCTTTTCCCTATTTCAAAAACGGGGTTATGAAAGCATTGGTGTCTTGGTGCAGACAGGCGATTTTTATAGGGAGCTGTTTCTCTGGATAAGGGGATATGCCCCTGAATATGGTCTTTCTATATCGTGTGCAGAAGGGTTCAATCTGAATAGGGAGGATATTTCAAGAAAGCTTTCGTGGCTAAATAGATGCGATCCAGATGTTGGGCTCATATGGGCAAACTCTAAGGCAAAAGAGCCTGTTTTTGAGACACTTGACAGAGTTGATTTGCCTCTTGGTCTTGCCCACACGCTGTTTCCACAAGATATGGCCTACGATGCAAACGCAACTGCCAAACTCGTCTTTGTTGCTATCCCACGGGTCCTTGCGCCTGCTGGGCTTAAGAAAAATCTATCGTTTGTTGCAAGAAACTTTCTTGCCAGATTTGACAAGGATTTTCCCTCCATGACTTTTGGGTCTAAGTTGTGTGCTGTACAGGCGTGGGACGGTATATGTGTGATTGCCCATGCCATGAGATCATTTAAAGTTAATGGCAGGAGATCTCTTAGAAACGCCCTTGAGTCTGGTGTTAGGGCCTATTATGGCGTTACAGGCACATTTCATTTTGACAAAAGAGATCACTCGGGCCTTGATCCTTCATCTCTCCTTTTGCTTCGTTTCTTTGGAAACCATTGGAGCTGGGTTAGATAACAATTGACCCTTCAAATGGTTCTTGCGATGGTCAAGGCACATACGCCCTTTGCACCATTTTTCTTAAGAAGTTTTGCTATCTCCCTAAGAGTGCTTCCAGTAGTAACAACATCATCTACTAAGATAAAGTAAGAAGATGGAAGGGGTGATTTTTTTATATCAAATGCCCCTTTTATGTTTTTGGCCCTCTCTTTGCCTGTAAGAGAGCTTTGTGGTCTGGTATCCACCGTTTTTTGAACTGTCAGGGTGCAGATTTTCATGGTTGGGAAAAGTCCCTTTGCTATCAACAAAGACTGATTGAAACCGCGAGATTTGAGCCTTCTTTTGTGAAGTGGCACTGGTATGACGCAGGTCTCTGAAAGGTCACAGGCCTTTGGAGGAAGCTCCTTTAACAAGGATGGCAAAATAGGAGTGGCCAGCTCCAATATTGCCCTAAGACATGTCAGGTCTTTTCCATACTTAAGGCCCTTTATAAGTTGTGCAACCGTTCCTTCATAGGTAAAAAAAGACCTTGTCAAATCCAACTTTGGCGTCTTTGTCCCAGTACATTTTCCGCACACATGATTTATTCCCTCTTTTCCATGAAATGGTTGCCCGCAAATGGTACAAAAGGGTGGGGTGATTCTTTGAACTTCTTTTAGACATCTGCTGCAAAGGGAAGATGAAGCAGGAAGGCCAAGGGGTTTTTGGCATGAAGGACAAAGGGGTGGAAAGATAAAGTCGAGGAGTCGGCTACAAAGACTTACTTTGCCTTCTAATCGACCCCTCGGGTGATGGATTCGTTTTTTAATCCATGGATTCAACGATACTTTTGGCAAATTCAGAGCATTTAACCTCGGTTGCATCAGGTATCTGTCTGGCAAGATCGTATGTGACCCGTTTTTTTGAAATAGCCTTTTCAAGACCACTATAGATAAGATCGCGTGCCTCTGTCCATCCAAGATATTCAAGCATCATGGCACCTGAAAGGATGAGCGAGCCAGGATTTACCTTGTCAAGACCAGCATATTTGGGTGCTGTGCCATGTGTTGCCTCAAACAGGGCAACCCCATCTCCAATGTTTGCCCCTGGTGCCATTCCAAGGCCTCCCACTTGCGCAGCCAAGGCATCGGACATGTAATCTCCATTCAAGTTTGGCATGGCAAGCACACTGTATTCTGCAGGTCTTAGAAGGATCTGCTGAAACATGGCATCGGCTATTCTGTCTTTTATCACTACCTTTCCTTCTGGTACCTTGCCGTTGTGCTCGTCCCAAAGCTTGGCCTCAGAAATGGTCATGTGGCCAAATTCCGTTTCTGCAAGCTCATAACCCCAATTTCGAAAGGCACCCTCTGTATATTTCATGATATTGCCCTTGTGTACGAGGGTCACGGACTCCTGTTTGTTTTCTATGGCATACCTAATGGCCTTTCTAACCAGGCGGAAGGTTCCGGTCTTGCTGATGGGTTTGATTCCTATTCCTGAATCAGGCCTTATTTTTGCGCCAAGCTCCTTTCCCAAAAACTCGATAACTTTTTTGGCCTCCGGGCTTTCAGCAGGCCACTCGATTCCGGCATAGACATCCTCTGTGTTTTCCCTGAAGATGACCATGTTCACAAGCTCTGGCCTCTTTACAGGACTTGGCACACCCTTAAAATATCTGACCGGTCTAACACATGCGTAAAGATCAAGCACCTGTCTTAGAGTGACATTCAGGCTCCTTATGCCTTCTCCAACAGGAGTGGTTAAAGGCCCTTTAATGGCAACAACATACTTTGCAATGGCCTCAAGGGTTTCCTTGGGAAGATATTGCCCTGTTTTTTCCTTTGCCTTTTCTCCAGCATAGATCTCCTTCCAAAGGATGGAGCGCTTGCCTTCGTATGCCTTAGCAATCGAGGCATCAAGGACCATTTTGGTGGCACGCCAGATGTCAGGACCAATGCCGTCACCTTCGATAAATGGTATTACAGGATTGTCTGGAACTGTTAATGTGCCATCAGGGTTTATGGTAATTTTATCCCCTGCCATAAGATTTCCTCCTCTGTTAGTTGTGTGAGCAGTTGGTATAGCCCTGTTGCTGTTTTGATAGTATTATCTTGCTGACTGTCAAGACGGACAATGTAACGTATTTGTACCGATCTTTGTAGCTGTTTTTCCGGAATTACATACTTTATACTGTCTGCTTGTTGAAAATCCTTAAATCAAGGGGGAATGTCATGCCAACTTTGGTGGTAAATCAAGGTGCCTTAGGGGATCTGTTTCTTTCTCTTCCAGCCCTTCGACTTATAGGCAGATACAAGGGTAACTTCACACTGGCTGGCGAGCCTGAAAGATGTCTTTTCCTAAAGGCGAGCGGAGAGGTCTCCTCTGTGTTTCCAACGAATTCAGCGGCATTTTCCCAGCTATATGCTGGCACCATTCCTCCCCATTTGGACTATTTTGACGATATCTGGTGGTTTACCAGAAGAAGAGGCCTGGTACCAACTATTTTAATGATGCCAGATTCTGAAAAACAGGCGAAGGTCATTTTTACAGTAGATGAAGGCCCTGATGAGACCAATTGCTCACTCTTTCAATTTGAGCAGGTAAAAAAGATGTTGGAAGCTCCTGAAGGCTCTATTCATCAGTTTTGTAAACCCCTTGTCTATGCAAGAAGTGGTGATGATCGAACGGGCTTTGATCTTGCAATCCATCCTGGAAGCGGAAGCCCCAAAAAAAATCTTCCAGTTTCGTTTTTCCTAAAGGTGGCACAGGCCCTGTTGGAATGCATGGATGATCTTTCCATCTGTTTCATTCTTGGACCGGCAGAGGCGGACTTGGTAAACGAGGTGGAAGGCTTTGCCTTGATGTATGAAGGTTCTGTTAAGATTGCAAGCAATTTCGATCTGGTATCACTTTCAGAACTTCTTGGAATGGCTAAGGTATATTGGGGCAACGATTCAGGCATATCACATCTTGCCGCCTGGTGTGGGGCCAGAACCTTCATCAACTTTGGCCCTACTAAAGAAAGTCTTTGGAGGCCAGTCTGCGGCAGTGTTCATACATTCAAAAGCCTGGTCTCTTGCAGTCCATGCGAAGATGCATACAGAAGGTGTACTAACACCATCTGCCTTCATAACTTCGATGAAAAATCCATAAAGAAGAGGCTGATACAGGAATTTTCGCCATAAAACATCTTAGAGCTATATCTTTCCAAGCCTTTCAAGTTCCTGCTTGCATTCTAGGCAGTAAACCGCCCAAGGCCGAACGTTTAGTCTTTCAAGACAGATCCAGTCCTCACATTCAAGGCATCTTCCATATTCGTTATGCTCTATCCTCCAAAGGGCCTGGTTTATGGCTTCAAGTTCCTTTTTCCGTGCCTCCATCACCCCCAGGATCACCTCTTCCTGTAAATCAAGCTGGGCAACATCCTCTTCGTCTTTAACATCGTTTATTGCAGAATGATACTCTTCGCTTACCCTGGATTTTAGATCCTGCCTTATTTCCTCCCAGATCTCGTCCCGTCTTTCCAACAACATCTTTTTGAATTTTTCGATCTCCTTTTTGGTAAGTGGCCTTCTCGTTTTTGCCATGACCGCCTCCTGTCTTGTTGTATGAATTGAAGGTAAGTGTTTTTCGTTCATGGTCAAGGGTAATTTGTTGTTCAAATTATTCATTTTTTTGATAAAATAGATATTATGAAAAGATATTTAACTTTCGTCTCACTCATCGTCTTTATCCTTTTGGTTTCAATCCACTACTGTTTAGGAGATGTGACTATGTCTTTCAAGCTTGTTTCAAAGGCCTTTGAAAACGGTTCCGAGATCCCTACTAAATATACTTGTCAGGGTGAGGATATATCTCCCCCATTGGAATGGACTGGTGTGCCAGCAGGAACAAAGAGTCTCGCCCTTATTGTAGATGATCCTGATGCGCCAGATCCGGCAAATCCAAAGATGACGTGGGTTCACTGGGTCCTTTTCAATATCCCGCCTGATGTGGATCACCTGCCAGAGGGTGCATCAGATGGACATCTGCCAAAGGGTGCTAAATCGGGAATCAATGACTGGCAAAGGACAGGCTACGGTGGGCCATGTCCACCAATTGGTCGTCATAGGTATTTTTTCAAGCTCTACGCTTTGGACACGGTGTTTGATCAACTGGATCGGCCTTCAAAGCCTCAGTTACTTGAGGCAATGAAAGGACACATCTTGGCAGAGGCAGTGCTGGTCGGGACCTATCAGAAGAGATAATGAGGCTGTCTCTTTACCTCAGCCGATCTTGTTTGTCCAACAAGTAATGCCTAACTTTCAATTAGCAAGACAGCCCATCGCTGTTTCTCACAATACCAAGGAGGTAACCTATGGATAAGGGCAAGTTTGGGAGGTTGGACAGGCTGGTAAAGGAAAAACGTCATGATCCCTATCAGGCAAGGGAAAAATTTCCTGAGCCAACTGTATGCCCTGAATGTGGCGCTGTTTATACGGATGGACGGTGGGTTTGGTTGGAGGAAAAGCCTGAAAAGGCAAATAGTGCACTTTGCCCTGCTTGTAGGAGAATAAAAGAAAGGATGCCTGCAGGTGTAATAGAGCTTTCTGGTAGGTTTTTGAAGAGTCATGGAGATGAGATACTGAATCTTATTCGAAATGAGGAAAAGGCGGAAAAGAGTCAGCATCCCCTTGAAAGGATAATGGAAATCAAAGAGTCAGAAACCGGTCTCAATGTGTTAACTACGGGCATTCATCTTGCCAAACGGATCGGAGAGGCGATCAGACGATCCTATCAAGGGGAATATAAATTGGAATATGGTGATGGTGAAAAGACCGTCACTGTTTTCTGGCACAGAGATTAAAGACGGGGCCTGCAGATATCTGAGATGGCACCTGCAAGGCCGTCCACTACCTGGGCGGCTCGGTCATAATCGAGTGTCGATGGTACGTCTGTTGGTCTGTGATAGTTGGGGTTTCTGTAAAATGCTGTATCAGTCACCATGACTGCCTGATAGCCAAGTTTTTGAAATGCCCAGTGATCGGAAAAATCTATGCCTATCATGAAGGCAGGGGCATTTAATGTCTCAACCTTGATTGGAGTGTGGCTTGAAAAGGATTTGGCCAGGGTCATGGTGAAGGGTTTGGCTTTTACGTTTCCCACTATTGCAATGAAGTTACCCCTTTTAGGATAGATTCTGGACATAAGGGGAAATGGGTATTTCTGGCTTCCTTCCCTGTCTGAAAAATAGCCAAGCATTTCAAGGCATATCATGCCAACAAGTTTTTGACCTATTTGTTTAAGATGTTTGGCATAGTGGTAGCTACCCATTTTCTTGGTACGGAAAACTGGAGGCTCTTCCATACAAAATGCAGCAAAAATTACGTTGTCTGGGCAGAAAGGACGTAAAATGGTAGCGGTCTCAAGGAGCCCGGCTATGCCACTTGCATTGTCATCTGCACCAGGTGTGGAAGATACAGTGTCATAATGGGCGCCTACAACCAAGATCTGTCGTTCATTTCGTTCAAGGGGTGAAGTGTCGTCTATGGAGGCCAGGACATTATGATATTCTTTTCCTTTGTAGTACACAGGTTGAAAGGAAACACTCATATGCAGTCCTTGGAAATAATCTGCAATAAAGTCCCTGGCCAAAACCAGTCTTTCAGGCCTACTTATTGGTCTTGGGCCAATATCATCTGCCAATATCTTCACTATGTTTCTGATGTTATTCGGGTTTGCCCTTTTCATTTTATTTTATAAGGTATATATCTTGCTTATATTTTATGTTGGATGATTGTCAATAAATCAAGGATGGAATAGGAAATGTCAGCCAAAAAGATACTTCTTGTTGATGATGATGAAAATATCCTTACTGTTTTAAAGATGCGCCTTGAACTCATGGGTCTTCAGGTGACCTCCTGTGATAATCCCATTGATGCCATTGAGATCTTTAAACAAGGGGATTTTGATTTGGTCCTTACCGATCAGAGGATGGATGGGCTAAAAGGGGTGGAACTTCTTGCCAAGATAAAAAAGATTGCCCCCTACATCCCGGTCATCATCATGACAGCCTACGGTAAGATTGATGATGCCGTAGTTTCCATGAAGGAAGGGGCCTTTTCCTATCTTGAAAAGCCTGTTGATGCCAAAGAGTTAAAAGACATCATCCAGCGTGCTGTTGAGATCAGTAAGATAGAAGAGCGGGTCGGGGTTGAAAGGGAGTTGTGGGGCAAGGTAATCTCCCGGATAGGTGCCGGCCTTGTGATCATGGATACTAATGGAAACATAAAGTGGGCCAACAAGTCTGCCTATGACCTTATGAATCTTATGGAACAGCTTGGGACACCAAGGCTTCCCTTTGATGAGGAACTTATTAAAAATCTTGTTGGAAAAGGGGCAAAGGGCAATACGGAGTACCACGACAAGGAAAGAGGGAAATGGTTTCTTATTGCCACTGCCAAGAGGCCAGAAGGAGATGACGTGGCAGCTCTCATTCTTGATATCACAGAGCTTAAACATGCCCAGGAGCTGCTTCTTGATCAGCAAAGGCTTGAGGGAATAGTTGAAATGGCAGGGGCGGTAGCCCATGAATTCAGTCAGCCCCTTCAGGCCATCCTCTTAAACTGTGAGCTTCTTCGCTCCTCTGCAAGTCTAATGGATAAGAAGCCCCTTTCAAGGCTTGAAAAACAGGTGGAATATCTTGGAGAGCTGGTACACAAGCTTACTGACATTACCCGTTATGCCAAAAAAGATTATCCTGGCACACAGGGCATAATAGATATCCAGAAGGCTGCAAAGGGGTGATTCGAAAGAAGCAATTGCCCTCATTTTATATCATGCCCATGGAAATCGCCTCTGCAATCTCTGCAATGTCTCTTATGTGTTCAATAAGAATCTCTATCTTTTCTTCACCAAGACCCAGGTAATTTGTCAAGGCAGTCAGCTTACAGTTTGGAGCAACACCTAAGCCAAGGCCAAGTTCATGGCTCAAATGATCTGCCAGTTGTATGATGGCACCGTCCATGTTGAAGTGTGGATGGCCAGGATGCAGATGATGAGTGGCAATGACCCGTGAATAGATTGGAGGAAGCTCCCAATTCTTTACGAGCCACGCTCCTATTACATTGTGTGGAAAACCGGACTTTCTTTCTGCCACGATAAGAGGGCACTCATGCTCTTGCGCATGGTTTAAAATTTTTCCCCACTCGTTTTGAAAACAAGTATCCATAACGGCTCGACCAAGGTCGTGCAGTAGGCCACATGTAAAATATACGTCTGTTTCTTCAAGTTCGAGTTCGCTTGCCAAGATCCTGCTTATCATTGCTGCGGCTATGGAGTGCTCCCAGAATCTTTGCCTGTCAAAGCCTGTCTTTGATCTTTTACCCCTGAAGACGCTGGATACGCTTAGACTTAGGGCTATGCTTCTAACCTCTGAAAATCCGAGAAAAACGATGGCCCTATGCACGGTTGTGATTTTGCTTGCCGGATAGTATGCAGCACAGTTTGCCACCTTTAGTAGCTGAGATGATAAAGAGGGATCGTGCATTATAACCTGCTCAAGCCTTCTGATGTCGCTGGGGTTTTCTGCCACAATGGTCAAGACCTCTTGGGCAGCTGCCGGAAGGGGAGGTATTCTCCTGATCTTTGAGATGATTTCTTTCTTCCTTCTCTGGGTATCAAGATCAATAACTGGGATATTTTTTTTCATATTTTAAGTGAAAAATATTTCTGTCAGTAGGAAAAATAATTCTTCTTAGTCTGCTTTATCGGTCATTTCATGGGACTTATTTACCAATTTTCCTCCTTATCCTGGTTTTTAATTGGCAATAATCTTGCATTAGACGTGTATAAGATTATTGAAAGGCAGGGACATCTCATGAATATGACAGCAACCAAAAAAGAGGTTCCAATAACGGCAGTTACCAAGAACAAAAGGATAAAATTGCAGGTACAGAAGGAGTATTACGAAAGCAAGATAAACTGCCTCATGGACATGAACCTTCCCATCAAATTGATACTCCTGGCCTGTTGGGATGCACCGGTCGAAAGGGAGAACCTGTCATCAAAGAGGGGACAGCAGCGCTTTATTAAAAGGTGTTTGAGGTATTACAAGAAAAAATTGAAAGAGATCCAAAAGGAAGAAAAGAAATTGCAGTAGCTTTTTTGTCTTTCAAAAGGATAAAAAAATTTAACGGTAAATAAAATTCTTCATAAACTTATTTTAGATTTTTATAAAGCCGTTTGCCCATTACACCCTGCCTTTACTGTGGCCGGTACCTATTGCACCTGCGATTAAGTGTGCGGTACGTAGCGGTTCGGGAATGTTGCCGTTTATACAAAAAAAATTGATCACCTCTCTGGCCTCTTCCCGACCAAGGCCAACCCTTTGCACAAAGCAACTTTCGCAGGGCTCCATTGGGCCAAGTTCTTCAATGATCTTCCATTTTTCCTTGCCATTGGGAATTTTTTCAAAAAGGGCCTTTCTCATAGATTGGTAATCAGGTTTTTTCCTTGATACCACCAGGACCGGCCTTGAAAGCCCTTTGTGTACCTTTTTGGCATCCACCACATTGAATCCTGCAAGGCAGATCCCTTGTAGCATGATCAGATTGCAGTGTTCGTGGAACCTTGATTTACTGACAATTTCCACCAATTGAGTGGCAGCATCGTATCCATCCTTTTCCACAGAACCTATGAGGACGCCGTCGAGTCGAAGGCCGGCGTAAACCGTTGCAACCACCTGTACAGGTCCATGATATTCTTTTGAAAAGGGGCTGTCATCAAAGGCAATGCAGTTTACGAGTCTTCTTTTGCCACCCATACCATCTATTCAATGACCCACACAGCACAGTTTTTTGCGTAGTGCACTATCTTGTTGGAGATGCTGCCAAACAAGAATTCCTCTGCCTTTGACATGCCCCTTCTTCCAATAACTACGGTTCCATAACCGCCTTTTTCCTGAAAGTCCATGATGGCCTGTGCAATACTAAAATCACTGATCTCAATTAGTTCATGGGTAACGTCCTTTGCATCAAGACCCTTTTCCACAAGAAGCCCTTTCAATCTTTCAAGCATCTTTGTTGCGCTTTTCTTTTCCTTTTCAATTTTTTCCATCCAGGTACTTTCATCCGGGAACAGGTCTCTTTCGACCCTCCTTAGCACATAAAGCAGGGTGATACGAAATCCGCGTCCATCGCTGACTATTTCGCCTACATAGCTTACGGCCCTTTTGGCGTTTTCTGATGCATCTACTGCAATGAGTATTTTTTTGAATTCATGCTTCATGACGCCTCCTTATTTTTTATAATTTCAAGACAAGGTTCCAGGTCAGCCAAAAATTCTGAAACCGTTTCGTAAAAGACCTCTGCTCCCTGGGAAAAATGCATAAAGATGACGTTCATCTGTTCCGGGATGTATGGGAACAGCTTCCTTAGATTGACAATACGATTCTTATAAAGAAGTGAAAAATCCTGTTTCTCAAACTCAAGGTCTTTGTCTCCAAGGATTTGCGACAGGTTGGCCATGGTGTAGATCTGTTTGCCTGCAAGGTAGATAAGAAGGCTTCCAAGTCCAAAGATATCGAGTCCAAAGGGATTTTCCTCAAATTCATACGCATAATCAAAGTCTATCCACACATAGTTACCGCTTTTGTACTCGCGCCACAGATGATCTCTTCTTATGTCTCCATGAATCTCCCTGTTTTCATGCAAGAATTCAATGGCCCGACAGGAATCTATGAACTTTTCAAGGATGCCTGGAAATTCCTTAAAAAAATATTCCCTGTGGGGCATTTCCATTTCAAAGACATGGTGATCAAGCCTCTTTCCACTTACTACATCGATTATTCGAACCAGATTGCCCTTTTCATCCTTTTTTGATACACCCTGCATAAAACGACTGTCACCTCTCACCAAATCCAGGATCCTGCCCTCCTTTCGAGGGCTTCTGTAGCAGGGGATATCCAGGTCTCCGAGTTTAAGGGTAAATTTTTCATAAAAGACAAGCTTTAATATCTTTCTTTCACCACTTTCCAGATGGATGCATCTTTTTACCCAATACTTGGGATCTTCTATGCCAAAGCTCCTTTCGGCTTCATCCCGCAGTACCAGATAGTGCTGGTCCTCAAGGGCAATGACATCTCCATAGGATATCTTCATAAATTCAGTGGTATCCCTGTATATGCGGCCATATTGCCCTATTGATAGGTTTGGCCTGAGTCTTTTTACAAGTTCCTGCACTTCATTTGACATGATTGGCAGCCTCAGTTTCTTTCGTGGTGTGATTACTGTAATTATTGAAAAGTTAAGTATTAAAATTTGAAGTGAAAGGTATGACCTTGGAGCATATACAGTTTGTCATGTCATTTTTGAATTATTCTTTGTGGTGCATGGAAACAGTTTATACGGTGGGGACGTACATAGGCAGCAAGGGTAACTCCTGCCCGTCTTGCTATTGCAAGGCCCAGGGAGGAGGGGGCCGTTCGTGACATTACAATGGGGATACCTATCCTTGCGCATTTTAGCACCATGTCTGATGTAAGCCTTCCTGTGGTATATATGGCCCCCTTTGACGGTATCTTGCCAAGAAGAATGGCCCCGATGATCTTGTCCACTGCATTATGCCGGCCAACGTCTTCGTAGAATGCAACCAGTTGCCCTTTGGCCCAAAAGCCGCATCCGTGTATGCAATGGGTCTTCAGTCCCAGGTCTGACAGATGAAGCACCTTAAGCACGAATTGCCCTATTTCCTCCATGGAGATAGTACACTCGGAAAGGGGGCCAAAGGCACCTTCAAGCATCTTCTTGGATATCCTGCCTGTTCCGCCGCAACCAGATGTGATGATAACCTCTTTGGGCTGAACGTCTTCAACATCAGCATAGACGCTTATCCTTCCTTCAGGACATACGTAAACCTCTTTGACCTGGCCTGGCTCTTCTATGTAGCCTTGGCCAAACAAAAAACCCACACCAAACTCCTCAAGCCCTTTTGGCAGCACCATGGACGTACCAATTGGTTTATCATTAAGGGCGACCCTAAAGGGTGTTTCAATGGCAACAGTTTCCTGTTTTGGCTCTGAGCCTTCTTTGGTAATTACTGTGGTTTCAAATTCAAGGGTGATAGGGATCATCTCTTATGACTCAATCTGCCTCGTATTATTGCACTGCCAAGCTTTTGAAAGTACCATAGCTGCCTTACAAAGCAAAAGCATTGGTTGCAAGGGAGATAAAAATGGGCCACGTACTGGCATTTGTAGGATACCACAATAGCGGCAAGACAACATTAATCAGAAAGGTTGCCAATGAGCTTAGAAAAAGGGGCTACAAGATTGGCATTATAAAGTCCACCAAGCATGACCTTCAGCCTTTTGAAAAAGAAGGATCTGACACCGATCTTTATCAGAGAGAAGGCATAGAGCATTTGGCAGTGGTAACCCCTTCTACCGTAACTGCCATAAGGCCCCATGATGATAGAGGCCTTGAGGTTTTGGCCTTATCCCTTTTCCCTGATCTTGATCTTGTCATTTGTGAAGGGTTTAAGCATGCCAAGGATATCAAAAAGATCGAGGTAGCCCGTTCAGATATCTCTACACAACTGATTAAAGAGAGCACAAACGGGGTGATGGCAGTGGTATCAGACTTTGATGTTCAAGGTGTACGACATTTTTCCCATGAAGAAGTCCCTGTGCTTTGTGATTTCATTGAAGAGACGTTTCAGTTACGCCAAAAGAAAAAAAAGGATGAAATTGCCCTTGTTGTTAACGGCAGAAAAATACCCCTTAAAAGGTTTGTTCGAGATTCCATGAAAGGTACCATTTGCGGATATGTAAGCTCCTTGAGATTTACAGAAGGGGCCGAGGACATCCAGATCTTCATAAAAATGAAAAAGAATTGAGATTGTTTTTTGCATCTACCATAAGTTTACCAGCAATTGTTTCTCTTGACATGGTTTGTAATTTATGTAATTTAAAAAAATAATCACAAGAAGAAAAAACAAATAACAGGGTGCATGGGAGGGGGCATTGTATCACTGTTATTCCCAAAGAGGTTTTGTTTTATTTAACTGAATCTTGATAGAGTATCGGCCCGTCGGGTCGTATCACCGTCTTAGACTGAAAGGCCAAACATCATTTTTTTATTAGCCGCCAACGGTTTTTGCTATGAAGCCTTGGCGGTTTTTTTATTACAGGATGAAAGGGGGTGATAGCAGATTTCAGGCGTAGGTAGACTGATCATTGGGAAAAGAGGATTTTCCAACCAGAACAAGGATTATGGAGGGTACCTATGATTAGGAAATTTATTGGTCTGACAGTCGGTATGCTTTTTGTTATCGGCTGTGCCCAGGTGCTTCAAAAGAGGGCAAATGTCATAAAGGCTCCAGAAGTGGCACCTGGTGCAACCTATGTAGGGAGTAAAACTTGCCTTGAATGTCATGAGGATCTTTCCAGTGACAAATACAACGTGCACATGAAGATAGCCGATTTTGAGGTCTCTGGCGGATATAAGACAGGTTGTGAGTCTTGCCATGGACCTGGTTCTCTTCATGTCAAAGGGGAGGGGGATACTGAGAAAATCCTGAAATTTGATCATGGACTTTCCCCTGAAGAGGTGGCAGGCGTGTGTACCACCTGTCATCAGGTGGATGAAAATATGAACTGGCCCGGATCTGTGCATGCAGAAAGGGATGTTTCCTGCACCGAGTGTCACAAGGTGCATCATAACAAGAATAAGAACCTTCTGACAAAGGCTGATGAAATGGCACTTTGCGCATCTTGTCATGGTGACATAACTTCTCAGATGTATCTCCAATCCCATCACCCGGTAAGAGAAGGGAAGATGGGGTGCACAGACTGTCACAATCCACATGGAAGCGGCAGCCTTGAGCCTGGGATGCTAAAGACAGATGAGCGTGTAAACGATCTTTGCCTTAAATGTCATACCCGTTACCAGGGGCCATTCGTATTCGAGCACGATCCGGTGGTTGAAGACTGTCTCATCTGTCATGATCCTCACGGCACTGTAGCCAACAACCTGCTCAAGCAGCAGGAGCCATTCCTGTGTCTCCAGTGTCATGAGGCACATTTCCATGCTGCAAGGGCTTCAAGCCTTGAAAAACACGGAATACCAGGCGGAGGCAGCCCCTATGACAATGGCAGGAAACTTCTTGGAACCAACTACGGTTTCCAAAAGTCTTTTATGACCAAATGTACCCAGTGTCACCAGTATGTTCACGGCTCTGATTACACTTCCCAGACCGTGACAAGCGGACACGGACTAACCCGGTAGCCAAGGAGGTAAAGCCGATGAAAAAAGCAGCAATACTTTTTATGACGGCGATTTTTGCACTGGCAACTGCCGGGGCGTCCGCCGTCTTTGGTGAAGAGGAAGGCAAGTGGTATTCAGGCCAGATCAAGGTGGGGGCAACTACTGCCCTTGACAAGCTCCACGGAGACGAAAGTGGCGCAAAGGGCGGTGCTGAATACAACTCGTCAGTTGGATACAAGTGGACCACATATCTTGGGGGAAATCTCGAGCTTTCAAAAAACGGCCTCGATTTTAATGCAGATGCCCTTTACAGGGACGTGGACGATCAGGAGTATGGAGGGCTTGTATCCTTCAAGAGAATCCTCATCTATGAGGCAGACTATGGCCGTTTTCTTCATCGCCTCGATCACGATTACATGGAGAATCTTAATGCCCATATCTTTCCACCGGCATCCACTGGCTGGAAGAACTGGGCAAGCAGTCCGGATCTATCCGGGATAAAAGGTGGCAAGACCGTGGGTTCGGCAAATGTGTACAATACCGATCTTGCCCCTGATGAGATGTTCGAGGTTACCCGTTCCGAGCTCGAACATGGTATCAAGCTGAACATACCACAGCTTCCAAATCTCAAATTCAGTTTCCACCATCGTCTTGAGCAGAGAAAGGGTGAAAAACAGGCAATGACCAACTCAAAGTGTCTTGCCTGTCATATCGTTTCCAGGTCGCAACGGATTGATGAGACGACTAATGACATAAATCCAAGGCTTACATTTGCCCTTGGGACCTTAGCAATGGAGTTCTCATATCTCCACAGGGAATTTGATGCAGATAATGAGGACCTTACCAACATCTACAATGGGCTTAAGAAAAAGGAGCTTTTTCAGAACAGGCTTCAGTACGACAGGACAACTGGTGAGCTTCCCTACAGCCGTACCCCTGACTCCACAAAGGATACGTACAAAGGGAAGATTCGCTGGGACATAAATGCAAACAACACCTTTGTTGCAAACTACGTCTATTCCCAAAGCTCCAACCGCTCAACAAGGGGAGTCTATGACATCCTCACAGGCAACTATGGCCAACAGCTGGACCTTGACAGCAATATCGTAAATGCCAAGTTCCACTCTCGGCTCTCACGGGCCTTTTCTGTAAACGTATTTGGAAAGTACCAGAATCTCGACAATGAAAACGTGGACATAAAAAAGAATGTGAGAAAAAATCCTGCTGGTGCCCCGGGTGGGGACGTAACCTTGTCGGAAGGCTATATCGGCAACAGTGGCTACTCCTACTTCGAGGAAGAAGAGGTAAGGCGCTCTGGTTACAATAGCGACATTTACGAGATCGGGACAGACATTACCTGGCGCATAATGAGGGGGCTGAGACTTCGTGCTGGCTACGAGTTCAAGCGGGAACAGAGAAACAACTACCGCTATCACAACGTGACCCACAGTACAAAGGAGCACATCCTTACCCTTAGCACTGACTGGCGTGCAAGCCACGATTTGAAATTCGATTTCGACTATAGATTCGAATACTATAACGACCCTTACGAGCTCAAAAAGGCTGAGTGTACGCCAGATGGAAGCTATGGTGTATATGCAGGGCTTCCTGCCGGGCTCTATGATGTAACAAGGGCCTACGATCCAGCCATCTACAGCAAGCGTACTGCAGCAAGGTCGAATATGCCTGAATATGTACACGAATTCAAGTTCAAGACACATTGGCATCCTATGACCATGCTAACTGCAAATGCACATGTGAAATATCGTTATGCAAACAACAGTGACATAGACGGAGCAGACTGGACGCGTAATTTCGTTGTGGCTGGCTTTAGCACCACTCTTACCCCAGTGAAGGATTTTGTCTTTACTGCAGGGTACACCTATTTATATGACAGCTATGACTCCCAGTATTGCATAGCTGTCTACGATGGGTGAGGTAACTTCATCACCACGGACCAGTTTGGTTCGGAACACACAGACATGGATTACAGGACAGAGGCCCATACCATAAATGCAAATGCATCCTACTTCATACTGCCCAACTGGAGCCTGAACACAGATCTTGCCTTTACCATTGGAAGGGGCAACATAACGGATCTTGAGTTTGATTCCATGTATCCAACTGGAGATGCAAAGCTTGATTTGAATGTATCAGCAGTAAATCCCAACATGCCGCATCTCTATGATGTTGCCTATCTAAATGGAATGGACAAGTATTCTGATCTGGAATACAGGCAGATCGACTTCAATGTGGGAACAAGCTACCAGATGGAAAATGGAATAGGGCTCACCTTGAATTATTCCCTGTTCTACTATGATGACAATGCCCCTTATGTCTATGGAGACCAAGGGTCAACAACTCAGCTTCTGATGGGGTATCTAAGCTACAGCTTCTAAAAGCGGTAAAAAAATGAACAAAGAGGGGCCTTAGGGCCCCTTTTTTTCTTGGTGTCTGGCGACATTCCTTGACCAGAAACCTTCTGGCGTCTATAGTTCCCACCATTAAAAGAGAGGTTTTGAAAGGACAATATTGACGGATCTTTTTCCCCTTTTTCACTTTTGTCTGCCCTTTGGGCACTGATTCGGGTTTTAAAAATGAAAAAACTTATATTTCAAAATCATCCCATTGTTTATCTGATAGCCCTTGCTTCTTTGGTCTGTCTTTTTCTTGCTGGATGTGGTGCAAAGGGGAAAAATGCGGCTTCGGCAAAAGGTGCGGCTTCTTCTAAAGAGCTAAGCCCCAAGGAGAAACAAGAACGGGCCTTGGAGGAAGAGATAGTTGCAAACCCTACTTTTGGCATAACCGCTGACTATTTCAGAAAGACAGAAGGTTCCAAGTCAAAGATAAGACTCTTTGGAAGCAGCAAGAGGGAAAAGGAGCTTGAGGAAAGGCTTGCAAAGCTTGAGCAGCGCCTAAAGGGGCTTCCAGAAAGGGCAGTAGATGTGCACGGACTGCCTGTCCTTCGTAGAAAGGTGGTGCTAATCTCTCTTTTGGGGGATCTTGGACTCGATGTACTTTCTCTTTTACCTGCAGCCCTTAGGCGGACAGATGGTATCGTACCAGTTGACTCCAATCAGCTTGCCCTTCTTCTTAAACAGCATGGCTACAGTGTAAGTGACCTGGCCTCTGCTGCGGTCAGACGGGAGATCGCAGCCCTTTCAGGTATCCAGGCCTACATTTTTGTGTATTTTCCTCAGGGCAATGGTGCAGGGGCCAAGGGGCAACGATCTGCCTTGCGTCTTGACGTGATTCATGCCACTGAAAACGTCCTTATTGGCTCCTATCTTGCCACCATCTCCCAATTTGACCAGGTGGCCAAAAAGATTTCAAAGGATGTGGTACGGGGCACCGAATGGTCTTGCCGCATTGTTAAGGTTGAGGACGGATATGTATATCTAAATGCGGGAAGGCTCACTGGGCTTCAGCCAGGAGACAAGCTTAACGTCTATTCAAGGGGTAAGGAAATCATAGACCCAATAACCAAGCATTCCCTTGGTTTTGGGCTTGGTTCTCTCAAGGGGACCGTAGAGATAGAGCAGCTTTTTGGAACAGACGCCTCAAAGGCAAAGATCCTTTCAGGAGGAAACTTTAACACCACAGATGTGGTTAAGATGGCAGAGCTTGCAGAATAAAAAGTTTACAGGAGACGACAATGCATCCTCTCTTATCAAAAGACACTGGTGAAAATAGACTTTTACTTGGGAACGAGGCCATAGTAAGGGGCGCTATAGAGGCGGGGGCAGCAGTTGCTGCTGCCTATCCGGGCACCCCTTCCTCTGAGATTGCAAACAACCTCTTCTTTATATCTCTTGAAGGAGACTGGCCCATTTATTTCGAGTTTTCCACAAATGAAAAGGTGGCAATGGAAGTCGCCGCATCAGCGGCAGCCGCTGGGGTGCGTTCCCTTACTTGTATGAAGCACGTTGGAATGAACGTTGCCGCAGACGTACTTATGACCCTTGCCTACGTCGGCGTAAAGGCTGGTATGGTGATAGTGACAGCAGACGATCCATCCATGCATTCCAGTCAGAACGAGCAGGATAACAGAACCTATGCCAAGTTTGCCAATCTTCCAATGCTTGAGCCAACTTCACCCCAGGAAGCAAAGGAAATGACCATTGAGGCCTTTGAGATATCAGAGCGCCTTGAGCTACCTGTCATCCTCCGTACTACTACAAGGACATCTCATGTGCGCGGGCCTGTGGAGTTGGGGCCACTGCCTGAAAATGTAAAGACCAAATCCACATTTGAGAAGAATCCCAGGAGATGGGTCCCAGTGCCGGCAGTTGCCAGAATGCGTCACAAGGTACTTCTTGAGCAGATGGAAAAGGCCGTTCCCATGGCAGAGGGATCAAGATTCAACCAGGTTTCCGGAAACGGCAAACTTGGCATCGTGGCCTCAGGGGTGAGTGTTTGCTATGTGGAAGATGCCCTGATGGAGCTTGAGGCAGGGGATGATGTACGTTTTTTGAAGCTTGGTTTTACCTTTCCATATCCGGTCTCGCTTTTAAAGGAATTTATCAGCGAGGTGGACGAGATCTTGGTGGTAGAGGAACTTGAACCATTTCTTGAAGATGAGATCAAGGTTCTCTGCAAAGACGTAGGGAGAGATGTACCTGTTTATGGAAAGGCAAGTGGCCATTTCTCGAGGATGTATGAGTTTGACCCGCTCATGGTAAAAAGGGCCATTTCAGATTGTCTTGGCAGAAGGCTTAAAGAGAGGGAACAGGTTGACCTTTCAAACATTCCAGTTCTTCCAATGAGGCCTCCAACCTTATGTCAGGGCTGCCCCCACAGGGAGACTTATAATGCTGTAAAAGAGGCCCTAAGGGAATTGGGGCAGGAGGAGAAGGCAATATACCCCACAGACATTGGGTGTTACACTCTGGGCCTTCTTCCACCAATTCAGATGGCAGACTATCTCCTTTGCATGGGGTCAAGCGTTGGGTCATCCTCTGGTTTCTCAGTGGCCACAGACCACAAGATCGTCTCTTTCATTGGGGATTCCACCTTTTTCCATTCTGGTCTTTCCTCTCTTGCAAGCGCATTCCACAACGAACACAAGTTCTGTCTTGTAATACTTGATAACAGCACTACTGCCATGACAGGGCACCAACCCAATCCTGGCATTGAGATACGCCCTCCAGGATATGACAGACCTCGCATTCCCATTGAGGAGGCGGTGAAAGGGCTTGGCATAAAAAATGTTCACAAGGTCAACCCGTACAAGAAGAAAGAGGCTGTGTCACTTTTCAAAGAGGTGCTTTCAAAGGATGAGCTTTCTGTGGTTATAGCACAGGCCCCTTGCATTCTTTATTACAGAAAGTTTGGAGGGAAGAAATAGATGGATACCAAGAAGATATTGTTTACCGGTGTTGGAGGGCAGGGAACCCTTTTGGCCTCAAGGTTGTTGGGCCAGGCGGCAATGGCAGCCGGAATGGACGTAAGGGTAAGCGAAGTTCACGGGATGGCCCAAAGAGGCGGTGTGGTTGAGTCAACGGTTATGCTTGGAGGCCTAAAAAGTCCAATCATATCCCAAGGCGAGGCAGACATATTGGTCAGTTTCGAGCCTCTTGAGACAATAAGGGCCCTAAACAGATGCTCCAAGGAGTCGGTCATTGTAACCAACACCACTGCAATAGTGCCTATAACCGTGAAGCTTGGACAGGCCGAGTACCCAGACGTGGATTACTGGCTTGATTTCATGAGGTCGAACTACCGGAGGGTTTGTGCACTTGATGCAGACGGGCTTGCCAACGAGGCCGGCACCAAAAAGGCTGTTAATGTTGTGCTTCTTGGCGTTTTGATGGGCCTTGGAGAGCTGCCTGTAAGCAGTGATATGCTTAAAGAAACCATCAAGAGACAGGTCAAACCCAAGTTCGTTGATGCAAACCTAAAGGCCTTTGAGCTGGGCCTTTCAAGGGCAAACTGCTGATAGGTGAAGGCATGGTTGCAAAGGGCTTGAGAAAACAGATAATCCTGGTCATGTGTTTGATCCTTCTTTCTTTTTTCATGATTTCCTTGTCTGGTTGCACTGAAAGACAGCGGAAGAATCTTAAACATTTCAAGTCAGATATCATAGGCCTTAAAAGGCGGGTCACACTGTATGACTGTAGTGGCAAGGTTATAAGGACCTGGGAAGGAAGGTTCAAGATAGAGGTCCAGGGCTCCTACATCTCTTTCATAGACGATAATGGCAAGGACATAAAGCTTAGTGGAACCATCGTTGTTGAAGAGCTTTAACTGATTTTCAATGAAGGCATGGACACGCGAAAGCATCAAGCCAGTTGTTGAGGCCATGATATTTGCAAGTCCGTCACCAATTTCACTTTCTAAGCTTGCACAAGCAATTGAAAATGTGCCCATAGAGCTCGTAAAAGAGGCTATTTCCACTCTAATGGATGATTACAACAGGGATCAGCAAAGGGGGATAGAGCTTGTTCAGGTTGCAGGTGGTTACAGGTTCCAGACAAGGCCAGAATATGGAAGATGGGTAAAAAGGGCATCTCGAAAGACCCTCCAGAGGCTAAGTCGTGCCGCTCTTGAGACCCTTGCTGTCATTGCATACAAACAGCCCATCACACGGGCTGAGATTGAAAGGACAAGAGGGGTGGATTCTTCAGGCACGATAAGACTGCTTCTTTCAAAAAATCTCATTCGTATTTCCGGGAGAAAGGATGTGCCTGGAAGGCCGCTTCTTTACAGAACTACCACCCGTTTTCTCGAGGTCTTTCAGTTAAAGAGTCTGAAGGACCTGCCAGGTATTAAAGAGCTTGATAGCGGTCTTGAGGCAAGACAGGCCCGTCTTTTTGATAAAAAGGCAGTTTAAGTACGCTTTTAACTTTGAAGTTATTTCGCTTGGTTACTTTTTTTGTTCCGCAGGCCCGGTCTCGACGTTTTGCATGATTGTTTGTGGATCAAGGTAGTTTGTTTTGGAAGAAGATGTCACGTAAGGCATATGAGAAACACCCCGGCAACCATTATGGCAGCGCCTAATGAACGAAAGGCAAGGCCTTCTTCCTTGAAGAAGATACATCCTATAAGGACACCGAAAAGCACGCTTAGCCTCTTAACGGCAATCATATAGGCGGCTGGTGCAAGGCTTATGGCCCACATGTGGGTGATGACCATGGCAGACTGGGAAAGGCCAACAAGAAGGACTCCTTTCGGGGATTTTGTAAGTATCGTTAAGGGATTCGATTTTAGAAAGAGTGTGA